>CAWWCX010000134.1:0-9447 GCA_963935445.1 uncultured Roseibacillus sp. | reverse complement strand
TCTAGTACGGTCTCGTGGGCTCGGAGATGTGTATAAGAGACAGGCTGTAAATCAAGCCCAGGAGAAGGAGTGCTCCAATCAGGTAGAAGGGGGATGATTTCCGCAGAGGCTTGGACATGGTGATCCGGTAAATCCTGTTGTCAGTCGGCGGGGACGTGATTGACTCCCGGGGGCTTTCTCCCGCTGAACAAACACTATCATAGATTTCTCAGAATGATCAGGATCCTGTTTTTGGGCGACGTGGTGGGCGAGCCAGGGCGGAAGGCGGTCATTACCCGTCTTCCGGAGCTGAAGGAGGAAGAGGATCTCGATTTCATCGTGGTCAACGGAGAGAACGCGGCCGGGGGGCGGGGAATCACCTCTAAAATTGCGATTGATCTTCTCCGGGCCGGGGCGGCGGTGATCACGACCGGGGACCATGTCTGGGACCAGCGGGAGGTCATGGACTATTTCCCCACCGAGCCACGGCTCCTGCGGCCGATCAACTTTCCGGAAGGGGCCCCGGGGGCGGGGAGCGTGGTTCTCGAGACCGGGAAGGGAAAGGTCGGGGTGCTCAACGCCCAGGGCCGCGTTTTCATGAACCCGCCCCTCGAGAGTCCGCTTGCGGCCGTGGAAGCAGCGGTGGAGGCCATGAGGGCAGAGGGAGTGAAGGTGATCCTGCTCGATTTTCATGCGGAGGCGACCAGTGAGAAAATTGCGATGGGCCGGGCCTTGGATGGGCGGGTTTCTCTCGTGGTGGGGACCCATACCCACGTCCAGACCTCCGATGAGCAGATATTCCCGGGCGGAACGGCTTTCCTTACCGATGCGGGGATGTGTGGGCCGGCAGAGTCCGTCCTGGGCCGGGAAATTGCGTCCGTGGTCTGGAGGTTCCGGACGGGCCTCCCCACGCGATTTCCTGTGGCGAAGGGGCCGGTACGCCTCTGTGGGGTGATTGTGGGGATCGATGAGCAGAGTGGCCGGGCGTTGGAAGTTCGCCGGGTTGACGAGTTGTACCCTGTCCCGGAGCAGCCCTCCGAAGAGCCGGAATCGCCGGCGGAGAGTGATCAGGGAGCCCGCGGGGAGGAAGAGAACTCGTCTGCGGCGGGTTCCGAGGCCTGAGAATACCTAGATTTGTGGGTTTTTAACGAATTTCTTTCCCTCTGACTTTTTTTTTGACAGCGTAGTGGGCTTTGTTAATTTCCGCCCCGCTTTTGGCGGCGTTGGTCAATCCCTTCTGCGGGGCACGAATACATTCCTCTCAGGGGTGGACTGTCCACACGTCGCGACGAGCGAACATACCTCGCTCATGTAGCTCAGGGGTAGAGCGCGTCCTTGGTAAGGACGAGGTCGCGGGTTCAATTCCCGCCATGAGCTTTTGAGCGAAGCGAACGAAAGATCCACAGCAAGCAATCAAATGGCCAAAGAACAGTTTGAACGGACCAAGCCTCACGTGAACGTCGGCACGATCGGCCACGTCGACCATGGCAAGACTACCCTCACCGCAGCGATCACCATGGTCCTTGCGGAAAAAATGGGGGGCGGCGACGTCAAGGCGTACGATGAAATCGATGCCGCGCCTGAGGAAAAGGAGCGCGGAATCACCATTTCGACCGCCCACGTCGAATACGAGACCGAAAACCGCCACTATGCGCACGTTGATTGTCCCGGACACGCGGACTACGTGAAGAACATGATCACCGGTGCGGCTCAGATGGACGGAGCCATTCTCGTGGTTTCCGCAGCAGACGGACCGATGCCCCAGACGAGGGAGCACATCCTGCTCGCCCGTCAGGTCGGTGTTCCCGCGATCTGCGTCTATCTCAACAAGACGGACCAGGTTGATGACGAGGAACTCCTCGAACTGGTTGAGATGGAGATTCGCGAACTTCTCAGCCAGTATGAATTCCCCGGTGACGACATTCCCATCGTCAAGGGTTCCGCCCTCAAGGCCACGGAAGGTGACGACGGACACAAGGAGTCCATTTTGAAGCTCATGGAAGCGGTCGACTCCTACATTCCCGAGCCCGAGCGTCCGATCGACAAGGATTTCCTGATGCCGGTCGAGGACGTGTTCTCCATTGAAGGTCGTGGCACGGTTGCCACCGGCCGGGTGGAGCGCGGAATCATCAAGAAGATGGAGGAAGTGGAAATCGTAGGAATCAAGGACACCCAGAAGACCACGGTGACGGACATCGAAATGTTCCGCAAGCTCCTCGACGAGGGGCGGGCGGGCGACAACGTTGGTCTGCTCATCCGCGGTGTGAAGAAGGATGAGATCTTGCGGGGTCAGGTGATTGCCAAGCCCGGTTCGGTGAATCCCCACACCGTGTTCGAGGCGGAGGTCTACGTTCTCTCCAAGGATGAGGGAGGACGCCACACGCCCTTCTTCAGCAACTATCGCCCGCAGTTCTACTTCCGGACCACGGATGTGACCGGAAGCATCGAGCTCCCGGACGGGGTGGACATGGTGATGCCCGGTGACAATGTGACCCTGAAGATCAACCTCATTACTCCCATCGCGATGGAGGAGACCATGCGCTTCGCCATCCGGGAGGGTGGTCGCACCGTGGGTGCTGGTCGGGTCGCCAAGATCATCGAGTAAAAACGCCCCAGTTTATCACGAGACTATAAACGATTTTTCAAAGGGGGCACTCGGGCTTTGCCGGGGTGCCCCTGACGCGCCAAAAGGACAGTAGCTCAATTGGTAGAGCATCGGTCTCCAAAACCGAGGGTTGTGAGTTCGAGTCTCGCCTGTCCTGCCAACTACATTTCCCGGAATAAGCCACTATGTTGAAGAGAATTTCCACTTTCGTCGGGGAGGTCAAAGGTGAGCTTCGCAAGGCCTCCTGGCCCTGGGACCCGGATCCCAAGGTCAAGGGGTTCAAGAAGTACAAGGAGCTTGTCGACTCCACGGTCGTCATCCTCGTTGCCATGCTTCTGCTGGCAGCCTATGTGGGGCTCTGGGACCTGATTCACCGCGAAGTAGTGGATTTTCTGACGCAACTGGGCCGCTGATCCTGACATCACATGCCAACTATCCCACCGCCCAACCAACAGTGGTACGTCGTGCACGTTCTCTCCGGCCAGGAGCAGAAGGTGGCCAAGCGTATCCGTGCCCTGACGGAGCAGGAGGAGCTCAAGGACAAGATTTACGAGGTCCTCGTTCCCACCGAGATGGTTTCCGAGATCCGGCGGGGCAAGAAGACGGAGACCAAGAAAAAGTTCTACCCGGGATACATCATCGTAAACATGAGCCTCCTGACCGAGGACAATGGGCTGGTGGAGGACACCTGGTATTTCATCAAGGAGATGGAAGGCGTGATCGGCTTCGCCGGAACCAAGGATCGCCCCATTCCCATGCGGCAGCGCGAGGTAGACAGCATGCTCGCCCAGATCAAGGAGCGGGAAGACAGCGTGCGTCCCGCCATCAGCTTCGAAGTTGGTGACACCGTCAAGGTGGCCGATGGTCCCTTCGAAAGTCAGAATGGGATCGTGGAGGAAATCGACGAGGAGAAAGGCAAGTTGCGCGTTGCGGTCACGATCTTCGGACGGTCTACCCCGGTAGAACTCGAATTCTGGCAGGTCGAGCAGGCGTAGCCCTGAAAATCGGAACCCACAAGTTACCAAGCAAGCAGCACCCACAAGGACCGCAAACTCAGTTTTCCCAATCTCCAAACCATTTGCATCATGGCAAAAGAAGTCAAAGGCACCCTCAAGCTCCAGATTCAGGCCGGGCAGGCCAATCCCTCCCCCCCGGTAGGTCCCGCCCTCGGACAGGCTGGTGTGAATATCATGCAGTTCTGCAAGGATTTCAATGCAGCCACCCAGCAACAGGCGGGTGATCTGCTGCCCACTATCATCACGGTCTACGCAGACAGCTCGTTTTCCTTCGAGACCAAGCAGCCACCCGCGGCGGTGCTCCTGAAGAAAGCAGCCAATATCGCCTCCGGTTCAGGAGAGCCCAACAAGGAGAAGGTCGGCAAGATTTCCAAGGAGAAGCTCATGGAGGTGGTCAAGGTCAAGATGCCCGATCTCAACACCGACGATCCGGAGCGGGCCGCCAAGATCCTTGCCGGGACGGCCATGCAGATGGGCCTTGAGATCGAGGGCATGTAGAACGCGGAAATTCAATCACTTGAGATCCGTGGACGGCGAAACAACCGATTCAGCAGTCCGCAGGTCAAAAAAACAGTAAACGCAGGAGGATCAGACCCGGTCCATTTGCACTGCAAAAAGACAATGGCAAAACGAAGCAAACGATACCAACAGGCAGCAGAGCTGGTGGAAAGCCGGCCCTACGCCCTCGCGGAGGCGGTAGGAACCCTTAAGAAGTTCCCCGTTCCCAAATTCGATCCCACCGTGACGATCTCCTTCCGGATGGGGGTTGATCCCAAGAAAAGCGATCAGATGGTGCGCGGAAGCGTGACCCTCCCGCATGGCACGGGTAAGAGCGTCCGGGTGGCGGTTTTCGCCCAGGGGGACGCTGCCAAGGCCGCAACAGATGCGGGTGCGGACCACGTGGGCTACGAAGACCTTATCAAGAAGGTGCAGGAGGGCTTTACGGATTTTGATGCTGCGATCGCCACTCCGGATGCGATGAGTGAAGTCCGCAAGATCGCCCGCGTGCTCGGTCCACGTGGACTGATGCCCAATCCGAAGACCGGGACGGTGACTGACGACACGGCCACCGCGGTGAAGGCCGCCAAGGCCGGCAAGGTCGATTTCAAGCTGGATAAGAATGCCAATATTTCGGCTGCGATTGGCAAGGCCTCCTTTTCCGAGGATCAGCTTCAGGAGAACGCCGAGTCCCTGATCGACAGTGTGGTAAAAGCCAAGCCCGCCTCGGCGAAGGGGAACTACATAGAGAACATCACCCTCACCGCCACCATGCTTCCGGGCCTGAAACTGGAAAATAACGCAGCGATTGCTGATTAAGACCATGAATCCCGAAAAAAAGATCATTGTTGATGAGTTGCTCGATCGTGTGAACGGCTCGCCCTTCGTTCTCGTGGTCGAATACACTGGAATGACCGTTCCGGAGTTCAACGAGCTGCGGGGCCGCCTCCGGGAAGGAGGAGCCGAGTGCCATGTGGCCAAGAACAGCCACATGAAACGGGCCCTGGAGGAGGCAGGTCACAGCGGACTGGAAGAGGTCCTGAAGGGACAGACCGCGTTTGTCACCGGGGAGGAAGACGTCTGCGCTGCGGCCAAGGCATTGAAGAACTTCGCAAAGGAATTCAACAAGCCCGAGGTCAAGGCCGGCCTGCTCGATGGAGAGCTTCTGGACGAGCCGCAGATCAAGGCCCTGGCGGATCTTCCGCCGCGCGATGTTCTCCTCGCCACCCTCCTCGGGGTGATCAACCAGCCTGCTTCCATGCTGGCACGCGTGCTCAGCGAGCCTGGTGCGTCCCTCGCCCGGGTGCTGAAGGCGAAATCGGAGCAGGAGTGATCAGAGAAGAGGAGATGCGCCAACCCGAATCACACACCAACAGATTAACTACTTAAACTTTCCATGGATAGCCGAGGCCGCGTGAGCGGCGGAGGCTGGTAACACAGATGGTTCCTCGTCGGATCGCCGGCTGGCGGTCTGAAACGACACGGAGCTCCGTAAACGACGACACCGAAAGACAAATACAATGGCTGATATCAATACAATCGCTGAAGAACTCGGCAAGCTTACCGTTCTGGAAGCTTCCGAGCTGGTCAAGAAACTGGAAGAAGAGTGGGGCGTGAGCGCCGCCGCTCCTGCTGCTGCTGTTGCAGTCGCTGCCCCGGCAGAGGCGGAAGCGGCAGAAGAGAAGACAAACTTCGACGTTTCCCTCGAGAGCGCCGGAGGCAACAAGATCGCGGTCATCAAGGCCGTGCGCGAAGTTGCCAGTGGCCTGGGACTCGCTGATGCCAAGAAGCTCGTCGAGAGCGCCCCGGTCAACGTGCTGGAGGGTGCTTCGAAGGACGATGCGGATGCGGCCAAGGCCAAGCTGGAAGAAGCTGGGGCCACGGTCGAACTCAAGTAACCGGCTTTCTCCCGCCGGCTCCGGACATGCGGAGCCGGTGGGATCGCCTGGTTCGACTTCAGTTTTTACCGGCACCCGGAGAGACCTGAAGTCGGAGCAGCCGCTCCGGACAAGTTGACATAGGGATTGCTCCTTTTGCCGCCCCCCCGGGCGGGAAGGGGAACAAGTTCCGCCCTGAATCCAGCAAATCGCCATCCCCCCGGATGGCGCCAATTCCACTAAAAGAGAGACGACCATGGCTGACCGCCGTTACTTCGGAAACATCGAAGAAGTTATTGAGCCGCCCAACCTCATCGAGGTTCAGAGCAAATCCTACGAAGATTTTCTGCAACAGGACATTGCTCCGTCCCAGCGCACCGAGACCGGCCTGCAAGCCGTGTTCAAGGAGGTCTTCCCCATCACGAGCTATGATGAGACCATCGAGCTGGATTTCATCGCCTACGACATCGAGGAGCCCAAGATCACGGCGCTCGATGCATTGCGCACCGGAGAGACCTTCAGCGCGGCTCTCTATGTGACCTTTAAATTGAAGGACGAGACCGGTACGAAGAAGGAGCGTGTCTACATGGGGGAGCTGCCCATGATGACGCGCCGCGGCACCTTCGTCATCAACGGGGCGGAGCGGGTGATCGTATCCCAGCTGCACCGTTCTCCCGGGATCTGTTTCGAGAAGTCCATTCACCTGAACGGCAAGATCCTTCACTCCTTCCGGATCATCCCGGACCGCGGGTCCTGGCTGGAAGTGCAGTTCGACACCAACGACCTGCTTTACGTCTACCTCGATCGTCGTCGCCGTCGCCGCAAGTTCCTGGCCACGACCTTCCTGCGGGCCCTCGGCTACCCGAGCGAGCGGGATCTCATTGAGCAGTTTTACAAGATCAAGAAACTCAAGCTCAGTGAGTCCATGGACGAGGAGGAGCTCAGTCCCATGGTTCTCTTCGAGGATATCAAGGATGGGGACCTCGTGGTGGCCAGAGCCTACGATCCACTCACCATCGGGGTGGTGCGCCAGCTTCTTGCCCTCAAAATCAAGACGATCGAGGTGATCGACTCGCGCGACGACGAGATCCTCCTCAAGTCGCTCCGTAAGGATCCTGCGGAGGACGAGGAGAGTGCCCTGAAGGATATCTACAAGAAACTGCGGCCGGGAGATCCCCCGACGGCCGCCAATGCGCGAGCCCTTCTCAAGCGCCTCTTCTTCGACCCCAAGAAGTATGATCTGACCCGGGTGGGTCGTTACAAGATCAACCAGAAGCTCAAGATCGACGTCGATTCATCAGAGCGCATCATGGTGGCCGAGGATTTCCTCGCCGCGGTGCAGTACCTTCTTCGTCTGAAGAAGGGGGACGGAACAATTGATGATATCGATCACCTGGGAAGCCGCCGAGTGCGGGCGGTGGGCGAACTGCTGGCCAACCAGTGCCGGGTGGGCCTTGCCCGGACGGAACGGCTGGTCAAGGAGCGCATGACTCTCTTCGATGTGAATATCGAGGGCATGACCCCGCAGAAGCTCATTAACCCGAAGGCCCTCAGTGCAGTGGTGCGTGACTTCTTCGGGCGAAGCCAGCTCAGCCAGTTCATGGACCAGACCAACCCGCTGGCGGAACTCACTCACAAGCGCCGCCTGTCGGCCCTTGGGCCAGGCGGTCTCAACCGCGACCGGGCCGGATTCGAGGTGCGGGACGTGCACCCTTCCCACTACGGACGGATCTGCCCCATCGAGACCCCGGAGGGGCCGAACATTGGCCTGATCAACTCGATGTGTACTTACGCGCGCATCAATGAGTTTGGATTCATCGAGACACCCTACCGGAAGGTAAAGAAGGGGAAGGTCAGCAACCAGATTGAGTATGTAACAGCCGACCAGGAAGAAACCTTCATCATCGCGCAGGCCAACAACCCGATCAACAAGGACGGGACGTTCGTCAACAAGCGCGTGACGGCTCGTGAGCGCGGTGAGTTCCTTGAGATGGATCCGGAGAAGGTGGATTACATGGACGTTTCGCCCAAGCAGCTCGTCTCGGTAGCGGCGGGAATGATTCCGTTCCTTGAGCACGATGACGCCAACCGTGCCCTCATGGGATCGAACATGCAGCGGCAGGGTGTGCCCCTGCTCGTCTCGGAGGCCCCCTTCGTGGGGACCGGCCTCGAGGAGAAGGCCGCTCGCGACTCGCGTTCGGTGGTTGTTTCCGAGGCCGATGGGGTGGTGGCCGCCGCGACCGCGGAATTCATCGTGACGACCAAGGACGGGGCTCTGCCCGTCTCTGATGAGCGGTTCCTGAGTGATCCCGAGTCCGTCAAGACCAAGCCGGACAAGGGGATTTTCGTCTACCCGCTCCGCAAGTTCATGCGCTCCAACGCAGGAACATGCATCAACCAGAAACCCCTGGTGCGTTCCGGAGAGAAGATCAAGAATGGCCAGATCATCGCCGACGGTCCGAACACCGAGGACGGCGAGCTCGCTCTTGGCCGCAATGTCCTGGTGGCCTTCATGCCGTGGAATGGCTACAACTTCGAGGACGCGATCGTGATCTCGGAACGCCTTGTGAAGCAGGACGTCTACACCTCCATTCACATCAGCGAGTTTGAAGTGGCGGCCCGCGACACCAAGCTAGGGCCCGAGGAGATCACCCGTGATATCCCCAATGTCGGGGAAGAGGCCCTCAAGAACCTCGATCACGACGGTATCGTGCGCGTCGGAGCAGAAGTGAGGCCCGGCGACATCCTGGTGGGTAAGATCACGCCCAAGAGTGAAACGGAGCTGGCCCCGGAGGAACGCCTCCTGCGCGCCATCTTCGGTGAGAAAGCGGCTGACGTGAAGGATACCTCCCTGCGGGTGCCTTCCGGGTGCACGGGTATCGTGCAGGATATCCGGATTTCCACCCATGGGGTCGCCCGGCGCAGGTCGGAGGACGTCAATCCGGCCGAGATGAAGAAGCAGCTCAAGAGGATCAACGATGACTACAAGAAGAAGAAGGACCAGCTGACCGATCAACTGACCGAGAAGCTGTCCGACATTCTTCTCGGGGAAAAGATCCCCCTCGACGTGGTCAACGCCCAGAGTGGTGAGATCATCATTCCGGCGAACCGCAAGATTACCAAGACCCTCCTGCGCAAGCTGGCGGCAGTCTATGATCACATCGAAATCGACCCCAGCCCGATCCGGAACAAGATTCTTGAGATCATCAGTTCCTTTGAAGGGCGCTTTGGTGAGCTCGACGCGGACCGGGAGCGCCGCCTCGACCAGATCGAGAGCGGGGACGAGATCGACCCCGGCGTGATCAAGGAAGTGAAGGTCTTCGTGAGTGCCAAGCGGAAGCTTTCGGTTGGAGACAAGATGGCCGGACGCCACGGGAACAAGGGTGTGGTCGCGGTGATCGTGCCCGAAATGGATATGCCCTATCTCGATGACGGGACACCGGTCGACATTTGCCTGAACCCGCTCGGGGTG
>CAWWCX010000133.1:0-9462 GCA_963935445.1 uncultured Roseibacillus sp. | reverse complement strand
GACCAGCACCGTTCCCTCACCACCGAACTCTACACCCAGTGCAAGGACACTGATCAACCCAGCGCCGGCCTGATTCGCGACCTCGAACAGCGTGGCATGCTCGATGAAACCCTCGTCATCTGGGGCGGCGAGTTCGGCCGCACGCCCTTCCTCCAGGGCAACATGAAGGACCGCAAGGGGTGGGGTCGCGACCATCACCCCTACGCCTTCACCGTCTGGATGGCCGGAGGCGGCGTCAAACCCGGCATTACCCACGGTGCCTCCGACGACATTGGTTTCAATGCCCTTGACGACAAGGTCCACGTCCACGACTTCCAGGCCACCGTCCTGCACCTGCTCGGAATCGATCACGAGCAGCTCACCTTCAAGTTTCAGGGGCGCCACTTCCGTCTCACCGATGTCCACGGCAAGGTCGTGAAAAACATCGTGGCCTGAGCGTCCGCCGATTGCTGGGCATCCGGTGGATCAAGGAATCGTGCGGGTCCGCCCTCCGGGCAGAGGTGAGCCATGACCGCAGGCCTCTTGCCCGGGGATCTCCCTTTTCAAAGAAGTCGTTCTCACCGCTCGGTATCAAATCCACATTTTTCCCCAATGGAGCTTTTCGCCCTCGCCAAATCCCGCTCCTGATCACACAACCTCACCCGCACCGCTGGCCTTTCCCGCGATGATCCCGTTCCCACACAACGCCTCTGAACCCAACAGCCCCGCGACGCCGGAACAACGCCGCCACGATCCGGTGTCACCCCTCCATTCAATCGCTTTCCAATCGCTCTGTTGATTCATGACCACCGACGACTCCCAACCCAATCCGGGCGCTGCCGAACCGGGCTCCACCGAGGCTGAGCTCATTGCCGTTCGGCGCCAGAAACTGGCTAAGCTACGGGAACTCGGCGTAGACCCCTTCGGTGGGCGTTTCGCAACGGACACGACTCCCGGGGACCTCCAGGAGGACTTCGCGGACGACCGGGCCGTCCGTCTGGCCGGACGACTCCTCGCCATCCGGGACATGGGGAAATCCGTCTTTTTTGTCATCGGCGACGTGCACGGCAGAATCCAGGGCTACCTCAACCAAAAGGGCGTGTCCGAGCAGGACTGGAACATCTGGCAACTGCTCGACCGTGGCGACTGGATTGGTGTGGAGGGAACCACGTTTACCACTGGCAAGGGCGAACCCACCGTCAAGGTCGAGTGCCTGACCGTCCTTTCCAAATCCCTGCGGCCCATGCCTGACAAGTGGCACGGAGTTTCCGATCGCGAGCTCAAATACCGCAAGCGCCACCTCGATCTCATGGCCAATCCGGAGAGCGCCGATCTCTTCGTGCTGCGATCCCACATCCTGGCCGAGATCCGCACCTTCTTCCATGAACGCGGTTTTCTCGAAGTTGAAACGCCGATGCTGCAGGACGTCGCAGGCGGGGCTGCGGCCCGCCCCTTCGAGACACACCACAACGCCCTCGACATGCCCCTCACCCTGCGCATCGCACCGGAACTCTATCTCAAGCGCCTGCTGGTGGGAGGCTTCACAAAGGTCTTTGAACTCAATCGCAATTTCCGCAACGAGGGGATCTCCCGCCGCCACAATCCCGAGTTCACCATGCTCGAGGCCTACTGGGCCTGTGCGGACTTCAAAATGATGGCGGAACTGGTGGAGGAGCTCATCTGCTCCCTCGCCGAGAAATTCTTCGGGACCCTACAGATTGAACATAAGAACGAGGAAGGAGAAGTCATCCGCACCCTCGATCTCTCCCGGCCATGGAAGCGCGCCTCCTACCATGACCTCATTACGGAGGTGGCGGGCAGCGACTGGTTTGACCTCACACCCGGGGAGCGCCGCTCAAAAGCCCAGAATGAGTTCCAACTCGAGATTGGAGCCGATCTTGAGGACTATGAGGTTACCCAGCAGGTCTTCGAGAAACTGGTCGAAGAGCATACCTTCGATCCCTGCTACGTGACACACGTGGATTCCAAACTCATTCCCCTCGCCAAGCTCAATCCTGAAAACCCTGCCGTGATTGATGTCTACGAGCTCATCATCAACGGGCAGGAGATTTCACCCGGCTACTCTGAGCTCAACGATCCCGACGTTCAACGCGCCCGCTTCGAGGAACAAAGCGGGGGCGAGACCCAGCAGATCGACCACGACTTCGTGGAAACCCTCGAGCATGGCATGCCGCCAGCCGGCGGTATCGGGATAGGCATCGACCGTCTCATCATGCTTCTGACGGGAGCTCCCACGATTCGGGATGTGGTCCTCTTTCCGCAGTTGAAGCGCAAGGACTAGCGGTCACAACGCGCTCCTTGACTGATTTCGCCTCGCCGGGAGAGCGCACTCCGTGGTGAAAAACGGCACGACCACGGCACAAGAGGCTTCCCCGGTCGCATGGTCTCCCTGCCCGCAGGTTCCTCTTCCAGCGAAACCGTGCTATAATCGCACCCATGTTCGGACCATCCTCCTCCAAGCCGCTCACCCGGGGCGAGAAGTGGACCACTGCAATTCTCCTCACCCTGATCCTCTCGCTTTTCTCAATCGATATCGTCATCGACTTCAGCACCCTCAAGCTGAGCGCCCTTTTCATCATCCTCCTCTGGGTACCGCTTCTGGTCACCCACGAGGCAGGTCACGCCATCATGGCCCGGCTCCTCGGCTTCCACGTCGGCCGGATCACTCTCGGTACCGGACGACTCTGGAAACGAATCGACCGACCCGGTTACTTTATCGAGATCCGGGCCCTTCCTGTCATGGGGTTTGTTTCACACGTTCCCCGGCAGCTCCGCCAGGTCCGCCTGCGCAGCGCTGCGATCTCCGCTTCCGGTCCCGGGGCTGATTTCGCGGTTGCCGCGATCGTCCTCCTCATCCTCGGACCGGACAAACTGTTCTCCGCCTCCGCCGACCTCGGGATCATCCTGCTGCAGAGCCTGGCCATTGCAGCCGCTGCCCAGGGGGTCTTGAACCTGCTCCCCGTCCCCAGCTTTGACCCCAGGGAACAGACCTCCTTCGACGGCGCCAACATCGTCCTCGCCTTCATCCGGCCGGACAGCCACTACGCCCGCATGATCGAAAGCTTCCGTGAAAGCGGATGCAGGATCTTTGAAGGCGAGCCCGAGGACTTCCTGCAGGACCGCGAACCGGATCCCGACGAGTGGTGGAAGCGAGGGCGTCGACTATGACACCTGTCCTCCACCACCCGGGAGCTCGCTGCTGTCCTCCTGCTCCCAGCCCCTCACACAGGCCACCGCCCGGTCCCAGCGGGCCCTGATCTCTCCCCGCTCCTGCTCATCAGGCTCAAATCTCTGATCCACACCCCAACACCCGCCGATGTCCTCCCGCTCCCGCCAGACCCCGGTCGCCAGGCCGGCCAGGGCCGCGGCCCCGAAGGCGGTGGTTTCCGCCCTCGTCGACCGCACCACCTGCCTCCGCAGCAGGTCACTCTGAATCTGCATGAGCAGATCGCTGTTGGCCGCGCCCCCGTCCACCCGGAGCTCGCGGATTTTCACGCCTGAGTCCCTCTCCATGGACTCCAGCACCTCAACGGATTGCAGGGCTACCGCCTCAAGAGAGGCCCGGCACACATGTGCCCTGGAAGTTCCGCGGGTCACACCCATGAGGGCACCCCGCGCGTAGGGATCCCAGTGCGGCGCACCCAGGCCGGCAAAGGCGGGCACTACCACGCATCCCCCGCTATCCATGACCGTGGCGGCCAGTTCATCCACCTCCCGGGCCGTCTCCACGATCTGGAGCTCGTCCCGCAGCCACTGGAAGAGTGCCCCCCCGATGAAGACGGAACCCTCGAGGGCATAGCTGACCTCTCCTCCTACGCACCAGCCCACGGTGGTGAGCAGGCCATTCTTCGATTCCACCGCTTCCCCTCCCGTATTCATGAGCATAAAGCAGCCCGTCCCATAGGTGTTCTTCGCCATTCCGGGCTCAAGACAGGCCTGCCCGAAGAGTGCGGCCTGCTGGTCTCCTGCCAGCCCGGCAATGGGAATTCCGCGCCACTCTCCAACCGTGCCGCTGGAATCCACCACCCGCGGAAGAAGGGACCGCGGCACCTCGAAGATTTCCAGTAATTCCTCGTCCCAGTCCAGGGTATGGATATTGAAGAGGTTGCTCCGCGAGGCGTTCGAAACATCCGTGACGTGCACTGCACCACCAGTCAACTTCCACACCAGCCACGAATCCACCGTCCCGAACCGCAGCTGGCCCGCCTCGGCGCGCTCTCGCGCGCCCTGCACATGATCAAGGATCCAGGCCACCTTGGTCGCACTGAAATAGGGATCAATCCTCAGCCCCGTCTTGGCCCTGACCACTCCTTCGAGCTCCGCCTGCCTGAGCTCTCCGCAACGGTCCGCGGTCCGTCGATCCTGCCACACGATGGCATTATGCACCGCCTCTCCACTCTCCGCATCCCACACCAACGTCGTTTCCCGCTGATTGGCGATTCCCATTCCAGCGATGTCCTTGCCCTCCGCCTCGGCCAGCACCTCCTCCAGCGTTTCCCGTTGCGAGTCCCAAATCTCCTCCGGATCGTGCTCCACCCAGCCCGTCCTCGGGTAATACTGCTTGAATTCCCGCTGGGCCGAAGCCACCCGGCTCCCGTTCTCGTCAAAAAGAATCGTTCGCGAACTGGTCGTCCCCTGGTCAAGCGCGAGCACGAATCTCATATCCGCTGCAGGGGAGCGCAGGGTGCGTCTTGATTCAAGAAATTCAGCCCGTCCCGCTCCGGCAGGGTCCACTTGTTACCATTTCTTCCCCGGTCTCTAAGTAGCCTTAACCAATAACCCATTGACCCCGGCCCGCTCATTTTGTCCGCTCTGGGAAACTCATTAACGGAATGAAACACACAGTCTCTCCTCTCGCCTTCGCCGCTGTCCTCCTTTCCTCCTGTGGAGACAAGGAGCAGGACAGCGGAAACGACAAGGCCTCCGGCTCTAACAAAAGCACCCAAACCCAAGTGGAAGTCTACGGCAAGCTACAGGACGGAACGGAAGCGAAGATCTTCACGTTCAGCAACAAGAACGGAATGGTGGCCAAGGTTACCGAGTATGGTGCCATCCTCACCAGCCTGGAGGTGCCCGACAAGGACGGCAATATCAAGGACGTCACCCACGGCTACGATGATCTTGCCGGGTGGCTCACCAATACCTCCTACTTCGGTGCCACGGTCGGCCGCTACGGGAACCGCATTGCGGAGGGCAAATTTGAAATTGATGGAGAGGTCTACGATCAACTCGCCATCAACAATGAACCCAATCACCTTCACGGTGGGGAAGCGGGTTTCGACAAGGTCCTCTGGAAAGGCGAGGCTATCGAGGGTGGAGTCCGACTGACCTACACTTCCAAGGACGGGGAGGAAGGCTATCCCGGCAATCTGGAGGTCACCGTGTCCTACACCCTCAATGACAACAATGAACTCAAGTGGGTCTGCACCGCCACCACCGACAAGGCCACCCCGGTCAATATCGTTCAGCACGCCTACTGGAACCTGAGCGGGGACCCCACCACGACAATCAACGACCACATCCTCACCATCCCGGCGAAGTACTTTCTGTCGACAGACAAGAATCTCATCCCCGATGGCAACCTGGCCGAGGTTGCAAATACCCCCTTTGACTTCAATACCGGGACCGTGATCGGGGACCGGATCGAGGAACCGAGTATTCCCCTGCAATTTGGCAAGGGTTACGATCACTGCTGGGTGGTGGATGGCGAAGGCCTGCGCCATGCAGCAACCCTGAAGGACCCGAAGACGGGCCGGACCATGGCTCTCCAGAGCGACCAGCCCGGCGTGCAGTTCTACGGCGGCAATTTCCTGGATGGAACCGCCACCGGCAAGGGCGGAGTGAAATACGCCCACCGCACGGCCTGCTGCCTCGAGACCCAGGCCTTCCCGGACTCTCCCAACAAACAGGACAATCCCGCCTTTCCCAATTGCATCCTGAAGCCGGGTGAGACCTACACCCACACCATGGTAAGCAAGTTTTCGTGGTAATCGCCCGGGTTCGCCCAGTCGACCGTCACTAGCAGAACGAGGGGCCGTCAATCACGGTCCCTCGTTTCTCTTATCCCACCCAATCCTGACCCTTCTCCAAGATGGACGCCCCCACAGTCATCTCCTTCCTCTTCTTCACGACCTTGGTTGCCTTTCTCACCTGGCGTCTCACCCGGGGCCGCATCGATGACACCGAAGAGGGCTACTTCCTCGCAGGGCGCAGCCTGACCGGCCTCGTCATCGCGGGGTCCCTCCTCCTGACCAATCTCTCTACCGAACAACTGGTCGGACTGAACGGCGACTCCTACGCAAACGGCCTGGCCGTCATGGCATGGGAGGTGATCGCTGGCGCTTCCCTAGTGATCCTCGCTCTCTTCTTCCTGCCACGCTACCTCAAGTCCGGGATCGCGACTGTCCCCCAGTTCCTCGAGGAACGCTACGGACCAGCCACCCGGGCCCTCACGACCTTCATCTTCATCGTCGCCTACATGTTGATCCTCCTGCCCTTCGTCCTCTTTCTGGGCGCGAAAGGTCTCGATGGAATGCTGAACCTCGAAGAGATGCTCGGACTTGGCGAGGTGGGGACAATCTGGGCGATTGTGATCTTCATCGGAGTGGTGGGATCCGCCTACGCGATCTTCGGAGGCCTGCGCGCGGTCGCGGTTTCCGACACCTTCAACGGCCTCGGCCTCCTGGTCGGAGGCTTGATGATCACCTTCTTTGCCCTCCAGGCCGCATCCGGCGACGCTGGATTCTCTGAGGCGTTTGCCAAGCTCAAGGAAGAGAAACCGGAACACCTCCGTTCGATTGCCACCGACGGGGATCACTACCTGCACTGGAGCACCCTCTTCACCGGGGTCCTCCTCCTCAACTTCTTCTACTGGACTACCAACCAGCAGATCATCCAGCGCACCTTCGCCGCCAAGAGTCTCGCGGAAGGCCAGAAGGGCGTCCTTCTTGCATCCTTCTTCAAGATCCTGGCCCCCCTCATCCTCGTTCTCCCCGGACTACTTGCGTGGCAGGTTTTTGCGAACAAGGGTATCGACCAGGCCAACATGGAACAGGGCGAGGTTTACGGCCAGCTCGTCCGCACCGTCCTCCCGACCTGGTTGACCGGGTTCTTTGCCGCGGTGGTCATGGGTTCCATCCTCTCTACCTTCAACTCAGTCCTCAATTCCAGCGCGACGCTCTTCTCGCTTGGAGTCTACAAGAAGATCATCCACCCCACCGCCAGCCAGCGCGAACTGGTGAAGTCGGGACGCATCTGCAGTGCGGTGGTTGCAGTGCTCGCCGTGATCGCAGCACCTCTCATTTTCCTGAATGTTGATGGCCTCTTCGAGAAATTCCAGTCCCTCAACGGCATCTATTTCATCCCGCTCCTTGCCATCGTCCTCTTCGGGTTCTTTAACCGCACCGCGAATGGTGTGACTGCCGTCATCACGATTGTAGTCGGTCTCGTCGCAATGGTGATCGGCACCTTCTTCGGCGGAAAAGAAGTCCTCGATCCGGTGACAGATGAAGTCCTCTCCAAGGGTTGGATGCTCGACATCTTCCACTCTGGCTTCCACTACATGGGCGCGGTCTTCGCCACCCTTCTGGTCCTCCAACTCATCCTCGGAGGGTTCATGAAACGTCCCACCCCGTACGTGCAGCAGGACGCGAAGGTCGTCGACCTCACTCCGTGGAAACACGCGAAGAAGGTGGGAGCCGCCCTCATCGTCCTGGTCCTCGCCCTCTACGCGGCCTTCGCCTTCTAGGGACGGCCAGATCCCGGACCCACCAACAGGATCTCGATGCCCCTCCAGGAAAATGAATCCCTCGCTCAGCTCTCCGCCGAGGCCCGGGTTCTCCTTGGACAGTACTACCAGCAGGAACCCTCCCTTCTCGCAACCGCCCCGGGACGGGTCAACCTGATCGGTGAGCACATCGACTACTGCGACGGCTTTGTCCTGCCACTCGCCATCGACCGCCACGTCGTTATTGCGGCGGCCCCCAGCAACTCGGGCAGGGCCTGCATCCGCGCGCTCGACGGGCAGGAGGCGATCCTTTCCCTCGCAGGCCCACAGGAGGCCGCGGCCCCGCGGTGGGCCAATTATCTCCGTGGGGTCCTGGAGGGCTTTCGCCTGCGGGGCAACTGGCCCCTGCCCGGATTCAATGCCGTCATCGTGAGCACCGTTCCAGTCGGCGGGGGGCTTTCCTCTTCCGCCGCCCTCGAACTGGCCTTCGCCACCATTCTGGAAGGTTTGCTCAATACCGTTCTCGATAAAAAGGAGAAGGCCCTGCTCTGCCAGCAGGCCGAGCACGACTTCGCCGGGGTCCCCTGCGGCATCATGGACCAGTTTGCTTCTGCCTTCGGGAAGGAGGGCCATCTCGTCCTCATCGACTGCCAGTCCCGGGAACCCGCCCTGGTCCCCTTCCAAACCGACGACCTAAGTATCCTCGTGGCAAACACCATGGTCCGGCATGACCTCGCCACCGGCGAATACCGGAAACGCAGGGAAGATACCGAGCAAGCCCTCGCCTTGCTGGGCAAATCGAGCTGGCGAGACGTCTCCCTTGCTGATCTCAGGAATCATGGGGGAAGGCTGCCCGAGGTCCTCCAGCGACGTGCCCGCCACGTGGTCACCGAGATCTCCCGGACCCGGGAAGCCGCGGAGGAACTCCGCACGGGGCACCACGCCGCCCTCGGCCCCCTCATGGTGGCTTCCCACCGGTCCCTGCGGGACGACTTCGAGGTCTCCTGTGCGGAACTGGACCTCCTCGTTCAACTCGCCGGCGATATAGGACCTGCAGGCGGCATCCTCGGCTCCCGCATGACCGGCGGTGGTTTCGGCGGATCTACCGTCACCCTCTGCAACAGCAGGCAACTTCCGGAAATTGCCGACCGTATGAGCGCTGGCTACGAGAGGGAGACCGGTCGAGTACCCCAGCTCTTTTCGACCCGCCCGACCGATGGAGCCAGGCTCCTCTAGCATGGCAGACTTCCATTTCTGGCAGCCGCATCACCATCCCCGGTTGACAGCAGCCTCCTTCCTCCAGAGGCTTGCCGCCCTCAAGATGATCCTGCGCACGCTCCTGATTTTCGGCCTTCTTTCCCCGGTGGGGGCCGCTACCAAGGGGACTTATCGATTCACCCTCGACGGCCAGCGCATTCACCCCACCATTTACCCGGTCCAGGGCAAGCGAATGGGCGCACCTGCCGCAGGCGATGTCACCAAGGTGCAGGATTTCTCACTCGTTCTGCGCGAACCCGGTCATTATTTCTTCCGCTCGGACCCGGATAGAAAGCTCCTCCATGCCCGAATCAACGAGGGGCCGGAGCATTGTGTCGCCCTGCACCTCCGGGGTGGCGAATCCCTGCCTGAAGACCTCCAGAAGCAGTCCGCTCCACTGTGGGGCCTCATTCTCGAATCGCGCACCCTGCAGGAACTGTCTCTTATACACATCTGACGCTGCCGACGATATGCAGTGT
>CAWWCX010000132.1:0-9544 GCA_963935445.1 uncultured Roseibacillus sp. | reverse complement strand
CTGGGCCTGCAGGGAAGGCATGGTGGAGAGGAGGGCCCAACCGAGGAGGAGAAGAAAACTACGTAGCGAGGTCATGGCAGAACGAACGGTTCACAATTGATCAAAACCGTTAGAGGATCACTGTCAAGGACGCGGACAGGATGTCCTTAAGGCATCCTGAAGACCTTCCATTCCCGAGGGAAGGGCCGGCTTCGCTTCCAGGAAGTGGCTCGGAGGGCGGCTAGGGCTGGGGCAGGGTCACGCTGACATCATCGAGATAGAACCCGCCCCATACGCTGCCATCCGCGTTGCTGGTAAAACGAAATTCCACCTTGATGGTTTTCCCGGCAACGTCCCCGGCGGGCAGGGGCAGGGACTGATCGCTCCATCCGGCTCCGTCGCCCTCGATCGAGGAAATCTCCAAGCCTGTGATCGGGGCGTCCTGATTGTCGACATCAAGGATGCGAACGGACCCGAGGTCGGGGTCCGTTGCGGCAAGGTCGGTATCGATGAATTGACTGAAGGATAGAAGGGCACCGGTCCCGGGGGGGATCACAATTTCCGGTGAGGTGAGGGTAACATCAGCGCCGTCACGATAGTTTCCGTTGATGTTGGTGCCGGCGCTGTTCTGGCCGCTGGCGGCGGCGGGTGGGCTGTTCTCCCCGGTGGGGACGCCGACCTGCCAGGCGGTGCCGTTGCCGGAATCACGGGCAGTCCAGCCGGGAGGCAGGGCCGCGGGCAGGGTATCGAAGTCCTCAAGCGGGAGGGGCTGAGGGGCCTCCGACTCCCGAATGACGAAGAAGCGCCGTGGGCCATCAGAAGGGACATTACCCAGGACCGTGGTGCCCGTTCCGGAGGCCGGGATGGCGCGGTAGATGGTGAGGGGCGCGAGGTGGATATCCCAGCCGGTGGTGGGAAGGTCCGAGAGGTCGGCGCTGCTGAGAAGGTCATAGACACGGCCAACCCTGCTGTTCCAGCTGAGATCGTAGTTGGCCCCATTGCGAGCGATGGTGAGCTGGATCGCATCATCAATGACCGGGACTTCAATGATCTGGAAGCCGCCAATGCCACCTCCCCCCGACGCCCCGGGGGCGAGTCCGAAGTTGAAGGTGATTGAAGAGTCCGTCAGGGGATTTTCATCCGATCCAAAGACGGCGATGTTGGCCTTGGTTGCCGGAGTTCCCGCCTCGTGTGCAGACTGGGTTGTCGGGGCCAGGGCTGCGCTGAAGGCCTTGGGGTCCCAGTAGTAGGTAGTCGCGCCATCGGTGATGTAGGAGGCGTTGTTTGCATCGTATCCTGTCAGGTAGACGATCACCTTGTAGCCGGGGTAGGGGATTTGACTGATCACGGTGGGAGGCGGGTTCGCTCCAAAAAACTGAATGCCCGATTTCATGGGGCTGAAGTTGAGCGGAGCTCCAGAAAAGGAGAGGGCCCGTGGCCCGGGAGCGGAGATATCCAAGGTGGTCACGTTCCCGGCGGCATCGGGGACGTCCGTTGCGCTGGCAGAGGCGGTATTGACCCATGTTCCCGGTTCCCACGCGCTGAATCCTGCGAAGGTGTTCTGGCTATTGAACGAATTGCTGGCCTTGAGGTTGATACTGATCACTCCCTGTGCGTAAAGGGGGCAGAGGGCAGCGGTAGCCACGAAGAGGAGGGTCGGAAAGATCCCGATTGGTGTGCGATTGCTCATGAGGCTGTTTTCGTGGCATCCGGTCACGTTCACCGCGAACCTGATGCGGGGGGGGACTACCATGTTCCTTCCCCGGGGGGAAGCGCGGGCTGTCCAGGTGGGATCCTCAGCCCGTTTCTTCGGCGATCACCTTTCCATCCCGCGACTCCCTGAAGGTGGCGGACGGTTTGTCGGAGCCGGACAGTCCCCTTACGGTAATCCGCTGTTCGGTCCCGTCCCGGAGCACGATCCTGAGTTCGCTTTCCGAAAGGGCCTCGACCGTCTCGATCATCGATGACCCTTCCTTCTCAAAGGGTTCGATCACGGTGAGGAAGTGGGCTGATTTTCCGGTAGAGCGGGTGCTGTAGGCGTGGCGTTGGTACTTGGTCACCGGTCCCTGCGGGTAATCCGCCCCACCAGCGGAGCGATGCAGGTGGCCGCCTATGAGTCTCTCACGTGGAGGTCTTCGCGCGGCTCAGGGGCCGGTAGTTTCGACCGCTGAGGGGGTCAGAGCTCGAAGCTCTGGCCATCCTGCGCCAGTTCGACCCGGTAAGGCTTACCGTTGGAGAACTCCTCTAATTTTCTGGCGATTTCCAGCAAGGAGGACCAGCTCCGTTCCGGGTCGTGGTGCCCGACCAGGGCATGCTTGATCTCGCCCCCGCCCACGCGGTCGAGGATGTCCTCGACACAGCCGTGTCCCCAGCCCACGCGAGGGACGGCGGGACTGGCCCCGATGCCCTGCTGCCCGAGATATTCCGCACGGAGATATTGGCCGTCAAAATAGGCCAGGTCCGCCCCGCGGCAAAGCTCGACCAACTCCTGTTCCGCCCGCGTGCTTTTTTCGAGGGCGCCACTGCCCAGGCCTGCGAGGCCGGGCGTGCCCGGGGACAGTTTCTCATGATCGGTACTGAAGACGAAAACCTTGCCACCGTGCTCGATCCGGTATCCAAGGCACGGGGTTGCCCCGTGGTAGGACTTGAACGGCCGGATCGTCGTGGCGCCGATGGTGACCGGCTCTGCGAGATCCCGCACTTCCCAGGGCACGTCGGGATTGAGGTCCTGCCCTTCCGGGGCCCCGCGGAGCTCAATGCCCTGGAAGGAGGCGTTCATGGCAGCGAAGTCGACCGGGTCGTCCTGGTAGGTGGCTTTCGCCGCACTGCGCGAGAACAGGGCAAAGCGTGAGTCGAGCGTCTCGAGAAATTCGGAACCGCCGAAGACCCGGATGTCAAAGGGAGGATCTGCAAAGCAGATTCCGGCGAAGGAAAGACCATTCCGGTGATCGAGGTGGGCGTGCGAACCGAAGATAGAGATCTCGTTGAGACCGGTCTCGAAGCGTTGTCGCAGAATCTCGGCCGCGCAGCTGCGGAGGCCGCTGCCGCAGTCGAGAATGATCACGTGTCCTTCCGAGGTCTGGATTTCGACACAAGTGGTCTCCCCCCCGAACACAGGTGGCTGGTCGCTGGTCAGCTCGTGTGCTACTTCCGCGGGGGAGAGTTGCATGAGCTGACGAAGCTCCGAGAGGCCGGATTCGCTCTGGAGGCACTTCCGGACATGCGCGATTGTGGCGGCTGAGACCCTCTCGGCATATGCCCGGATCTCTCCCGGGGAGGGGAAGGAGGGACAGCTCCCGCGGGTGCCCCAGAAGGTGACCCGCATGTTTTCAGGACGTGGCACGTGCTATCGCTTGGATCTGGGTTGAAGGAGGGGATGGTGTTTCATGGCCTGTGAGCGGGATGCCGAGACGGCCGGGTCTACGGAAAGGAAACCGTGACCCGGTAGAAGGCTCTGCCTTCGGGAGCGGATTCATCGGTGAGGGAGAGGGTCCCGTCGCCGGGCAGGGGGCCGTGGGAGTGGAGGGAGATCCATGATCCATCGAGTCCGCTACTGCGCTGGAGGGTGTAGAGTCTCCCGGCCTTGCCCTCGCATTCCACCGAGAAGGCGGATCCGGTCCGTGCAAGTGGGCGCAGCTGCAGGAAGTCGGTTGCATTGTTCGGGTCGGTTCCCGCGGTGTATTCCAGGATGTTGGTCACGCCGTCGTCGTCCGGATCCGCATCGTCGGCCGCATCCCCGGTGTTCGAAACCGTTCCAAAATTGGACTGGCGCCATGTCTCCAGGGGGCTCTCCACGGTTGGCTCCTCATAACTGAAGGTCACGGTTGTGAGTTGTCCTCCCGTGATGACAACTGTCTGCGGGGAAGGCGTCTCGAATCCATCGACCTCCCGGAACCGCAGGCTGTAGGTTCCCGGGTTCATGTTGAAGTTCCTGCTTCCCCCCGGGCGCCATCTCGCCTCGGGGACGAGTTGCCAGCCTGCACCTCCTGCGTTGACCGCTGCCGGTTCGAGCAGGACCTGAAGCGCACCGGGCTGCGAGGTATTGAGGTTCCCGGCCACGCTTGTGTGGGTAATGCCGCCCCCGGTATTGTTTTCACCCCCGTTGCCACTGGTCTCGGCACGAAGGAAGAGCTCGACCACGTCGCTGTCGATCGCCCTGACGACGGCCTGGCCCGCACCCCCGAGATAGATGGCTGCCGGGTAGAAGGAGCCGTCGGAATGGCGGGTGAACAGCGGCCCGCCGGACAGGCCTCCGAAGCCGTGGATATCCGAGGTGGTCCACGTCTCCCCGAAGGCCGGGGTAAGGGGAGTGTCAAAGACCGGCGTGGCGTGCACCTTGCCCACGTTTTCCCGGGGGATCCCATCAACCGGGTAACCGGCCAGCATCTTGTCGGCCGACGCACTGAGGAACTCATTCTCATCCTTGGCATCGCTGGCGAGGAACCCGGAGACCCCTCCACGCCCGGCTTCTTCCTGGAAGTAGAGGACCGCGTAGTCGAGATCCTGGGATTGCGGCGTTCCGACACCCGGCTCGACCCCGGGCTCCTGCCGGGCCTCCGCATAGCCCGCCGCGAGGTAGAAGCCCCGGGGCGTCTGGGGGGTTGGCTCGTAGTCCGGGGAATGGCGCTGGAAGAGCCACTGTAAATCCGTGATGAAGCTCAGGGAGCCATCATCGAAAACGACGTGCCCGGCAGTGGCGACGACCCGGCGTTTGACCACGAATCCGGTGCTGCCTCCGGCGGGGCTTCGGATCTGGCCGAGGTAGGCGAGGGGCAGGTCCTCGTTGGCGGAGGTATCCGTAAAGGAAACCGTCTCCGGGCCCTGCCCTGTTGGTTCGTTGGAGGCGAAATACGTCAGGGTGAGGGTGGAAAGACTGTCATTCCCGACCGTGACCGAGGTCGTCGGCGGTGTCCCCCGGCCGGCCACCGGCTTGCTTTCGACCAGGTAGAGGCCAGGAGCGAGGTCGTCGATGGCGGCTCCGCTGTCACGCCAGTCCGTCTCTCCGAGAAAGCGCCACTGGGCCCTGTCGGGTGCCGGGACATTTGCGGCAGCGAGGTTATCGGGCTTCAGGGAAACCGTCAGGGTGCCCGCGCCGGTAGCCGGACTGGCGAAGTAGTCACCCTCCACTGCGACGCTCTCGCCACTGGCTACACTGATGAGTTCGGACGGTGGGTGGATGTAGCCGGCAACCGGACGGTATTCGAGGCGGCGGTCTCCGCTGGTGAGATTGGAAACGGTCTGGCCGGAGGTGCGCCACTGGCCCTCGCCGGCAAAGCGCCATCCTCCAGTGTTGGACGGGCGCAGGGTCACGGTGACTTCTCCATTTGCGGGATTGGGAGGGTCGGGGAAGGTCTGGCCCAGTCCGGAGAGCAGGCTTAGAGAAAATACCCCTGTTTCGCTCAGGCCCGTTCCGCCCGGGCCGACCGCCCGGATGCGATAGTGATAGGTCGTGCCCTGAGTGAGCCCGGTCAGGATAGCGACAACCGTGGTTGGGCCTTCCCCGGAAACGGATGCGGGGGTGGCCGTTACCAGCGAGGCCTCCGCGACGGTCTGGCCCTCGGGCCAGTATTCGAGATAGATGGCGGTCACTTCGGAACCCAGCGCATCGACAGTCCCATGAATCCGGGACCGGGTAGTGGACAGTGCTTCCGCCCCGCCCAGTTGCGCTGCCGGAGGAGTGAGCGTCCGGAACCGGCCCTGACCACTCACCGAAAATCCTCCGGCACTGGAACCCACCAGTCGATAATAGTAGGTGAGGCCTGCTTCCAATCCCGCAATCTGGGCGCTGACGCTGGTGTCGGCATTTCCACGGATGATTCTCGATCGGGCGGGTTGGTTTGCTTCGGGAATTCCCTCTCCGATGACCGGGGGATCAATATCGACGGAATCGAGAAAATTGTTTCCATCAAGGCCGTATTCAAAGGTGACCACTGAATCAAAATTCCTCGCGTTGACCGTGCCATTGAGGCGGGCGCTGGTCGGCGTCACTTCGGTCACGGGAGTAATGGAAACCTCTGGTGAGGCGAGGGTGGCGAAGGTCAGGATGTCGCTGACGGATTCCCCCAGGTCGCTCAAGACCCGGAAGCGGTAGTGGTAGGTGGTGCCTGGTTCCAGGTTTTCGAGGGTTCTACCGACCGTGATTCCCTGGTACCCCGCCAGGGAGATCGGAATTGCGAGGGAGGAGGGGAAGGTGACTCCGTCCGTGCCGTATTCGATCCGGACCTCGGTGACGAGGGCGCCCCGCGGATTGATGCTCGAACGGACAGTCGCGTTTCTGCGGGTAAGGCCCTCTCCAGGGCCGGGTGGGGCGAGGAGATAGGTGGTGGGAATACCACGGAATACCATCCGATAGATCTGGCCGGCCGTGCCGCCGGCCTCCTGGACTCCGTACAAATCTCCGTCAGAACCGGCGACCAGCGGGCCTTGTGGAATTTCGTCTTCCTCGAATTCGTGAAAGGTCGTGACGACCCCCCGGGGGGTCATCATGAAGAGGGTTGCATGTTCAAACCGGCCGCCTGGACCAGCGGTCCCGTAAAAATTTCCATCGCCCCCTTCAACCAGGGCAACGCTGGGAGCGCTACCGTGGTCTTCCGCCTCACTTCCTCCGAAGGCAAAAAGGGAGGTGAATTCCCCGTCCTGGGTCATTCTGAAGATAGTGCCTTCATCCCGGGGACCTCCCCCGCTGGTCGTTCCATACAAGTCTCCGTCAGATCCCAGCAGGAGCGCCCCGAGGGGAGTGGATCCCGGGGTGGGGACATCTTCGCCTGAAAAGTCCACGAGGGTGGTAAAGGCTCCCTCCGGTGTCAGCCTGAAGACGGTTCCGGCATCATTCAGTCCTCCGGATCTGGTTGTGCCGTAGAGATTGCCGTTGTCGGCCAAGGTCAGGGCCGTTGCGGGGTAGGCGCCGCGGTGGGGCCCGTCCATCCCGCTGAATTCAATGAGGGTAGTGAAGGACCCCTCGGAGGTGATCCTGAAAATCGTTCCTGCCGCACCAGCTCCATCGGATGGTGTAGTTCCGTAAAAATGCCCATCAGACCCCTGAGTCAGTGGCGTTTCGGGGCTTTCATCAGGGTCATCAAATTCGAACAGGGTGACGACTTCTCCGGAAGGGGGCATCCGAAAGATGGTGCCACCATCGCTGGTCCCTCCTCCGGAGGTCACCCCATAGAAATCGCTATTCTGACCTTCCACCAGGGGAGCCAGCGGGCCCCTTCCGGGGAGCGGCCCCGCCATTCCGGTGAATTCAGCCAGTCTCGTGATGATCCCGGCCGGGGTCATCCGGAAGATCGTGCCAGAGTCGGTTCCGCCGTCGTAATAGGTCGTCCCGTAGAAGTTGCCATCGTCGCCCTGGACAAGGGCGGCGAGGGGGGCCGCCCCGGCACCTCCGCCTCGCAGGGAGGCAAAGTCGACGAGGGTCGTCAGTGTTCCATCGGGGTCGATCCGGAAAGCGGTTCCCACATCATTGCTCCCAAAGCCTCCCGTCTGGGTCGAGCCGTAGAGTTCTCCATTGCCGCCAAGGACGAGTCCATTTGGGGTGGAGCCGACGTTGGCCTCGCTGCTTCCGGTGAATTCGACCAGGGTGGACAGGCTCCCGCCAGTGGTGACCCGGAAGACCGTTCCGTGATTGTCGGCTCCACCAAACCGGGTCGTGCCGTAAAGGTTGCCATCAGTTCCCCGGGTCAGGCCACCAAAGGGGTGGATGCCTTTCTCCGGCGTATGCAAGCCGTCGAACGACACCAGTTCCATGTAGGCTCCCTCCGGGCTCACGCGAAACACGCTCCCGTGGCCCGTTTCGCCTCCGTAAGCGGTTGTGCCGTACAAGCTGCCGTCCGGGTGCTGCATCAGCCGGGAAGGCCCGACAGTCAGTTCCTGATGGGCGCCAAACTCGAACAGGGTGATGATCGTTCCCTCACGGGTGACCTTGAAGATGGTTCCGGTATCGTGAGCCCCGCCCGACTCGGTTGTGCCGTAGAAGCTCCCATCGAGGCCTTCAACCAGGGCCGTATCTGGAGCAACGCTGTCGGAAAAGCTCGCGACATTGGTAAAGGCACCGGTGGGGGAAATCCTGAATACGGTCGAGTTGCCTGTGTCGCCGCCGTTCATGGTCGTGCCATAGAAGTCTCCATCGCTGCCTTGGACGAGGCCTGCACCAACGCGGACGGATTCAGGAAACTCGTGAAGGATTGTGAATTCTCCCCGGGGAGACATCGTGAAAAACCGGTCTCGCAGGTTGAACCCGGTGGTTCCGTAGAATTCCCCGTCCCGGCATTGGAGCAGGGTGGCGTCGAAGCCGCTGCCGGGAACAGTGCCCGCGTTTCCTGTGAATTCGGCGAGGGTTGTCACCCCTCCGTCAGGGCTCAGCCTGAAAATCGTCCCGTAATCATTCTCTCCCCCGATACCGGATATTCCATAGGAGGATCCATCCGCGCCCTGGAGGAGCTGTTGAGGGAGGCGCCCGGTTGAAGCGGCGAAGGTGTAGACGGTCTGGAAGGCAGGATGGATGGACCAGTCGAGGGTGAAGTCGCCGGCCTCTGCGAGGTAGCCGGTGACACGGAGCCAGTAGCGGACACCGTCGATGGCATCCCAGGTGACCAGTGAATCCCCGATGGCATCCTGCGGGTCGCTTTCGTCCAGCAGGGTGAGCTCTCCAAGGGACGCGCCGGGATCTCCACTGAAGAGGGTCAGTTGAGTGTCAAAGTCTCCGCGGGCCCTGATGCTGAAGGTTCCCGTGGCGGGAGCTTCCCACAAGTACCAGACCGAACTCCCGGAGCTCCAGCCCGCCGTCTCAGCGGGTTCGTCCTGCTCCATGGTGGCATTCAGGGTGGTTCCGTCGAGGGAACCGAAATCCTGTATGCCGGACAGGATCTGCGCAGTGTCGAAGGCATCATTTGGAAGAGGAGGCAAGGACTCCCACTCCAGCAGGAAGTCCCCGGACTGGTCGTCAGCGCTGCTTACCCTGAACCAGTATGTGCGGCCCGCCACCGTGCTGAACGCCAGGGACTCCGGTCCGCCGGCTGCAAAACGATCGCTCTCGCCTGCCCCCTCGAGGGCATTGTCAGCTCCCTCGGTCAGGACGGCGAGTTGCGTGTCAAAGTCACCGATCACGCTGACGGAGACTGTTGAGGCGCTGGGAGCGTCCCAGGAATACCAGACCGAACGATAGGTCTCGAGTTCCCCGATGACCGCTGACTCATCCGGTTCGAGAGTAGCGTGGTCGTTGTTCCCGAGCAGGCTTCCGGAGGCCCCGGCAAGCACTTCTGCGTCGGCGAAGCTGTCATTTGCCGGGGCCTGGCCAAGGGCCGCACTTCCAATCCCGAGAAGAAGAAAAAGCAGGAGATCTGGTCGTCTGAATCTCACCTTGGTGCTTTCGGTCGTTGTGTCCCCCGATGACTGGTTCCGTCGTCGTCGCAGTGGGCGCGAATCACAAATGCTCAGGGTTCACAGTTACTGCTCTTTCCCTGGGATTCCAAAGACAAAATTCGAAAACAGGAAGCCGTCTTCTGCTTCCAAGCTGTCAGGCAGCTGTCTCTTATACACATCTCCGAGCCCACGAGACCGTACTAGA
>CAWWCX010000131.1:0-9564 GCA_963935445.1 uncultured Roseibacillus sp. | reverse complement strand
TGCAGGAGGGCGACGTGGTCTCCATCTCGGTTGACGGCATCGGGACCCTCGAGAACACTGTCGCTCCAGCCAGTTCCATTACTTAACCTCATCCCTTCCGAGCCATGTCCGATCCACGGTTAGATTCCGGCGACACGGAAATCTTCACGATTCGCACCACCGCCCCGGGACCGACCGGAGCGCTCCCCTTCACCGGCTCCTTCCTGCGCGACTCCCCCAGCGGGGACGTCTTCGGCTGGACCCAGGACGCCGGCATGGGCTGGGACCCGTCCTCCCTCGGACGCCCGGAGTTTCTCATGCTCTCCACCTCCGGCGGCATCCGTAAGCCTGATGGCACTCCCACCGCACTTGGCCTGCACACCGGGCACTGGGAAGTCTCCCTCCTCATGGAGGAGGCCGCCACGGTCTTCAAGGAGCAGGGTGGGATTCCATTCGCGGCCTTCTGCAGTGACCCCTGCGATGGCCGCTCCCAGGGGACGACCGGCATGTTCGATTCGCTGGCCTATCGCAATGATGCCGCAATTGTCCTCCGCCGACTCACCCGCTCCCTGCCCACCGCGAAGGGAGTCATGGGCGTGGCCACCTGCGACAAAGGACTCCCAGCCATGATGATGGCCCTCGCCGGGACTGGCCAACTTCCCGGCATCCTGGTCCCGGGCGGGGTGACCCTTCTCTCCGAGGAAGGAGAAGACCTCGCCAAGGTCCAGTCCGTGGGAGCCCGCTTCGCACACAGCGAAATTGATCTCAAGACCGCTTCCGAGACCGCCTGCCGCTCCTGTGGCTCTCCCGGTGGAGGCTGCCAGTTTCTTGGCACCGCAGCGACCACCCAGGTCATCGCCGAAGCCTTGGGGATGACCCTGCCCCATGCCGCTCTCGTGCCCAGCGGATCGGAGGCCTGGCGCGACATGGCCCGCCGCTCAGCCCTTGCGCTCATGGACATGACCGTCAGGGATACGCCTCTCTCCTCCATTCTGACGGAAGCCTCGTTCCACAATGCCCTCGTCCTTCATGCCGCCTTCGGGGGCTCCACCAACCTGATCCTGCACATTCCCGCCATCGCCCACGCCGCCGGCCTGCCACGCCCCAAGGTCGAGGACTGGCAGGCGATCAATCAGAAGGTTCCCCGCCTTGTTGACGCCCTGCCCAATGGACCCCATGGATTTGCTACCGTGCAGGTGTATCTGGCGGGAGGAGTCCCTGAAGTCATGCTGCATCTCCGAGACCATGGTCTCCTAAGACTTGATGCTCCGACCGTCAGTGGCAGAACCCTCGGCGAGAACCTCGCCTGGTGGGAACAATCGGACCGTCGCCGCCTCTTCCGCGAAAAGCTAACCGCGCTGGACGGGATCAATCCCGATGATGTCATCCGTCCTCCCGGAAACTCCTTCCCCAGCACGGTCACATTCGTACAGGGAAACCTCGTTCCTGAAGGGGCGGTCGTCAAAAGCACGGCTATCGCACCGGAGCTGCTGGACGACGCTGGGGTCTTCCTTCATGAAGGACCGGCTCGAGTATTCGCCTCGGAGGAGGCCGCCATTGCCGCCCTCAAATCGACCGGAGACGACCGCGTGCAGGAAGGCGACGTCCTCGTCCTCGCCGGTCTAGGCCCCCTCGGGGCCGGGATGCCGGAAACCTACCAGGTGACCTCTACCCTCCGATACTCTTCCGTGGGGAAGAATCTCGCGGTCCTCACCGACGGACGATTCTCCGGAGTCTCCACCGGCCCCTGTCTGGGCCACGCCTCTCCCGAGGCACTTGCCGGCGGACCAATCGGCAAGCTCCGCGACGGTGATCCCATCCGCATCCGCATCGACACCCGGACCCTGGAGGGCACCGCCGACTTCGTAGGTAATCTGGAGGAATTCCTGGCTCGCCGCACCCATCCCGAGCTCTCCCCCGACCCTCGGCTGCCAGACGATACCAGGCTCTGGGCCGCTCTCCAGAATGCATCCGGTGGATCGTGGGGTGGATGCGTCTACGACGTGGACGAGATTCTGCGCCGGTTGTGAACGAACCCCTCCGCGACTTCCCGCCCCCTGTCCGCTCTCCTGACGAAACAATTCCGACCGGGTGCGACAGGAACGCCTTGAGGCGCCATGGCTTCCTCTACGCGCACAACTCGCGCAGGCTCCTGAGGTAGCCCGGAATTTCCTCGAACGGCTCACCGCTCTCATATTCCAGCACCACATACCCCTGGTAACTCTCCTTGCGCAGGAGCCCGATCAGCCGGGGCAGGTCGGCTGGCTCATTACGCCGGATATGGATCTTGAGCTGAACGTTAACCGCCCATGGCGCACACCGTTCAAAGTCGGCGTAGGGGTCATCGGAGATGAAGTTTCCGCTATCGAGGTTGATGCCCACCCACGGGCTGTTCACCTTTTTCACGAGGTCCAGGAGAAAATCCGCCGTAATCGCCCCGTGATTCTCAATCCCGATGAATAGGCCGAGCTCCCCGGCATAAGCGGCACATTCCCTGAGCGCAGCCACGGCGGTCTCCACCCGCTCATCCCCGGCGGCAAAGCCCTTCCCCGTGCCTGCGAAGAACCGGACATGCGGAGCGCCCATGAGGGCGGCCTTCTTCAGCCATGCCTTGGCCGCCACGATCTCTTCATCGAGGCGGGCACCCTTTCCCGTGGAGAAATCGTTTCCAATCGCCGTGCCACAAACATCCACTCCCCGCAGGAAGGCGTGACGCTTGACCTTGTGGAAGTAGCCGGCATCCGCATTGCCCGGGAAGAAGTAGCTCGTCAGCTCCGCCCCGTGACAGCCATGCTCGGCACAGAAGTCCACGAAGGAGAACATGTCCATCACCTCGCCCCCTGGCTTGCGGGCCTTACCCTTCATCCAGGCAAAGTGATCCCGGAACGAGTAGGCTGCCAGGCCGATCGGAAGCCGCGCATCCCCCTTGCGCTCCGCAAAACGCCCGGACCCGAGAGGTGCTCCGACAGCGGCTGCCGCTGCGCCGAGAAACAATCTACGATTCATGGAAGGAGTTTCAAGGGTCCGGGTGGGAGTGCAAGCAGAGATCCCCCCGCAAGGGGAGGCCCGTTGCCCCTAGATGATTCCTTCCCGCAACGCCTTGGCGACTGCTCCGGTGTTCGTATTCACATGGAGCTTCTCGTAAACGCTGCGCAGGTGCGTGCTCACGGTGTGCACACTGATCTCGAGCCTTGCTCCAATCTCTTTCTTGATGAGCCCGTCTGCCATCAGGCGCAGGATATCCTGTTCGCGGCCTGTCAGGTTATAGAGTCTGCTCGGCTCGCGCGCTCCTGCCCCTTCGAGATTGGTGAAGACATCAAGCACCTTGCGGGCCACCTTGGGCGTCATCGGAGCCCCCCCGGCCAGCACCTGCTGGATGGCACGGCCAATCTCATCGATTCCCGCACTCTTCAGGACATACCCGGCCGCTCCCTCACAGACCGCCCGGAAAATCTTGTCCGTGTCGTCGAAGACCGTGAGAATCAGCACCCGGGCCCCGGGTGCCCGCTCACGAAAACTGCTCAGGGCGCTGATGCCGTCAATACCGGGCAATTGCACATCGAGCAGGATGACATCGGGTTCAGGCACTCCCCCCCCCAGTTTCGTGAAGGCCTCCTCCACCGATGGAAAGGTCTCCTCGCAGGACATCCCATCCAACTCGTCTACCACCCGCTTCACAGTGTGGCGAAAGGCCTCGTTGTCCTCCACAAGCCAGACGCGTGTTTCGGTTGTGGGCTCAGCTGATTCCCCCATGGTTCCTTGATTTCAGTGGTGCTTCGAAGAGTATCGTCGTTCCGCCTTCCGGCTGGCTATCAATCTCGCAGGTTCCATGCAGGCTTTTCGCCCGCTTCCTGAGGTTCAGCAGACCGTTACCCAGACCGGTCCGTTCGTCGACGCGAAATCCCACTCCATCGTCTTGAATTTTGAACCGCAGGGCCCCCCCGCTGCAATCTATGGTCACATTCACCTGAAAAGCCGCTGCGTGACGACGCACGTTGTTAAGGCTCTCCTTGAAGGAAAACAGGGTGTGCCGCCGGAAAAGCAGCGCCAGCTCATGGTCCTCCATATACTCCGGGGTCACCCGCAACTGCAGATTGTCTCCCACGAGGCGCTCAGCGGCTTCCCGCATCTTGGCCACCAGTTCCCGCAGCGTCGACGAGCCGGAATCAATCAGCCACACAATGTCCCGCATGGCCTCCGCCGAACGTTCGGCCGTCTTGTGGATCTCCGAAAAGTCCGCGAGGACCTCGGCAGGCAAACCGTTCAGCCTGCTCCCCAGTTCGCTCAACAGCGAGATACTGCCAAGGTTGCTCCCGAGCTCATCGTGAAGGTCACGTGCAATTTGCTCCCGCAGCTTCACGCGATCGCGCCGCCGAACCGCCCTCTGCCGGACAACAACTGCCAGCAGAGCCACCATAGTCACCCCTGCCACTCCGCTACCCGCCATGATGACACCGTCCGCGACCCCAAGGGCAATGGCATCGCGCTTGAGCACTAACCCGCTCTGCTCCCGCTCGAGCTTCTGCCGCTCATCCAGGCTGCGGAAGTAGTGGCGCCAGGCCACCAGTTCCGCCCTGCTTGAGTGACCGTCAACCAGATATTCCGGGGCCCAGCGCTCGAAGTCTCCGCCCTCCGGCACGTCGCTCACGATCACCCGCTTGCCCAGAGCCACGTTTTCCTCTCCGGCGTAGGCTTCCACTTCGGCCAGGGCAAAGACCCGCAGGTCGCCATGCTTCCACAGGCGCGAAGCCTCTATCCGCAGGTAACGACCCTTCTGTCCCTGGGCATCGATCGAGTAGGGATTGTTCCGCGGATTGGCCACCCGCGCCCGCACCGGCAACTCAACGCTTTTCCGGAAGGACAGGTCATCGGAGAGCACAACCTTGAAGCTCCGTGGAAATCCCATTCCCGCCTCATAAGCCACTTCCGAGGGCCAGGCCGGAACGAGCCTCACTTCCGTCAGGGCGTGGGTCTCTCCCAAGTCCACCGTCACCCAGCGCACGGCCAGGTTCGACTCGGCTGGACTTGAGCGATAGCCAAAAGTGGGGCTCCGCCGGCCCGAAACTGGAGTCCCTGCGCTGCTGTGACCATCGTTCACTGCCATGAGCATCCAGCTTGGCCCCAGCTGAAGGCCCTGCGAACTCGCCGAGACGGGCCGGTTCAGGGCAATATTCCGGTCGCCCGAGAGAATCATGAGCTCACCAAGGGCCCAGATGAAATCCCCGTCCCGGGTGGCCGTGTGCTTGAACGAGGTGAAACGGATGTAACGCGCCTGATGCCCGGCCTGCTCGTAGACGACAGGGAATCTTCCGGGGTTGGGAAAATCCTCCATCGTTTCATCCGCAATGATCACGGCATCCGACATGTCTTCCTCGAGGGAAGCTTCAATCTTGAAGCGAAGGGGAAAAGCGTAGGCTTCTTCCGAGGCGAGAGGTGATTCCACATCCGCCGCCATGACGGCGATCATGTCAATGGGGTAGATCCCCTCGAGATCAACCTGCAGCCATTCCGGGGCCTCCTGCTCGAAGCCCTGACTGCTGTGGAAACCATGCCTCGGGCTGCGGTGGACCCAATCCAGACTCGGCAGCAGAGACAGCTTATCCTGCAGTGCAACCAGTCGCTTATCCGCAAGGCGCACTTTGGAACTGAACACCCGGGCAAGGGAATCCTCGAAACTCCCCTCCTGCAATTCACTACCCGCAGCCGAAACCGTGATCATCCCCATTGTCCCGACCAGGGCACGGGCATGCTTTGTTAGCGTTCGGCTGGGCATCAAAGTGGTTTCCCCCGGGGAATCAGCTCCGGATCACACCGTATTCCGCCGCCTGAACCAACTACAATCCAACCCCTCCTCCCCGGGACTTATTTACCATCCGTGCCGGCCGGCCGATAGAACCAGGTCGGAAACGGCGCGCCCCTTCCGCCATCAATCTTGCGGTGATAGAACTGCCGGCCCCTGTCCTCCAACAGGGGAATGGACATTCCCCGGGTGGAGGCCAACTGTTCAAAGAGGCGCTTGTTCATCTCCTCGACCTCGGCGGCATAGGCCGGGTCATTGATCAGGTTCTTCTGTTCACGGGGGTCGTTCGCAAGGTCATAGAGCTCATCTACATCCCACACCCCGTGATACCGGATATACTTGAAGCGCTCTCCCCGCAGGGCGTGCACGGTAGGGGTCTGGGGATAATTGCGCTCCCAGTAGTACTCATACAGAAGCTCCCTGCGCCACGGAAGCTCTTTGCCGGACACCTTCCCGCGGACGAGGGGAAGGACATCCCGTCCGTCCATGATCTTGGGAACCTCGACGCCCGCCGCTGCCAGCAGACTGGGGGCCACGTCAAGGTTGGCTACGAGGTTGTTTACCTTGATGCCCTGCCCAAGGACCCCGGGCCAGCGGGCGATCATCGGAATCCTGATCGACTCTTCATAGGCGCAACGCTTGTCAATGAGACCATGCTCACCAAACAGGAAACCGTTGTCACCGAGGTAGAGCACAAGGGTGTTGTCCAGCTCCCCCCGGTCCTCCAGCACATCCACCAGCGCACCCACACTCTCGTCAACCGCCAGGAGGGTCTCACAGTAGCGCTTGTAGTACCTTTCCAGGTCGAGATTCATGTAGTAGGCAAATTCCACCCCGTGACGGGAATTGCGCTGGTTCATGACCCAGCGCGGGACATCACGGAAAGCCTCCGGCTTGTCTGCCCAGGTCACCGGAGGCGTGAAGGGCTCCTTCTCATATTTGAAGGCATGCCGGTTGGGAGGAAGAAAATCCGCATGCACCGCCTTGTGGGAGACGTAAAGGAACCATGGCTTTGACTCCTCCCGCCCATTCTTCTCCACGCCAATCCGCGGTCGCAGCCATTCCAGTGCGTATTCGGTGAGCTCGTCGGTAATATAGCCTTTCTGGGCGATACGCGTGCCATTGACGTTGAAACCGGTCCGGTTTGCCTGCGGAACGTAACGGCCCTTCACCTTGAGATCCCCTTCCCGGGCCGCATACACTCCCTGCCCCCTGAAGCTCACCCAGTGGTCAAACCCCCGTTGTTTTTCATCCGTATCCCCCATATGCCACTTCCCCACAAAAGCGGTTTCGTACCCCGCGTCCTGCAGGAGTTCAGGGAAAAACACGAGATCCTCCCGGACGGGATGATAGTTGTCCACCACCCCGTGGTTATGCGCATACCGCCCGGTAAGAATCGTCGCCCGGCTCGGGGAACAGAGCGAGGTCGTCACGAAGGCATTCTCAAAGTGCACCCCCTCCGCAATGAGCCGGTCGAGATTGGGGGTCTTGAGAAAAGCGTGCCCCTGAGCACTGAGTGCGTCCCAGCGATGGTCATCAGTCAGGACCAGCAGGATATTCGGACGGGAGGCCTCCAGCTCACCCGGAAGGATGGCAAGGCCAAGGAAACAGAGTAGATACTTCATGCCGCTGTTGTTTGAGTTTGGTCACCCTGCCAGAAAAACAGTCCCGGCAGGGGCAGGAGAACTCTCAGATCACCACGCTTGCAAAAACGCACAATCAGGGTTGCGCGTTTTTCTCCAGCGACTCAAGCCGCTTCAGGGAATCACCCGCCCAAGCGTTCCAGCCCTCTCCGATCCTTGCCTTGTCTGGTTTCCCGTCACTCACTGTGAGAAGATAAGACTCCGAGATACGCTCTCCCGGCTTGATCTCCCAAGCGTGCTCCTGCGCCGGGACGATATTAAAGAAAATCGCGCCGTTGTGACTGCTTGCAGGCCACGTCCGCAGGCGCTGGGGAAAGTCCCTGTTCTCGGGGTGAATCATGACCGTCAGGGTTGCAACGCCCTTTGGGGTGGGGCCCCACATGGCTACCCACCGGGCCCGGGAGGCATGACTGTTGGTCCGGTCCAGTCCCTCGGAGGTCAGGTAGTCGCTGTTGGTCCGGTCCCAGTGATGAGGGGCCCGGTAGGCCAGTCCACCTCCATAGCGATAGGCGGGTAGAACCAGAGACTGCTCGCTGACATTGGTCTGCTGAACCCGGTAATGCACCCGGTTCTCTCCCCCGGCAAACTCTGCCTGAATTTCGAATTGCTCCTTCAAAACCACGGTCTCCCTTCGTTCCTTGCCCTTGTAGGCCACCTGCTCCTGCTCGACAACAAACCCCACGGACGGGTCGCGGTCCGAACCCTCTTGCACCCGGATCGTCTTTACATATCGCACCCGCCCCGTCCTGCCCCGCAGATTCCAGAAATCAGGACTGTCCTTTCCATGTCTCGTCTTCACCCAGGCATGCCAGATTCCGAGGTGATGATAATGATCCGCAGGATGAATTCCCGTCACCGGTTCCCCGTTCGGCGCGCAGAGCGGATGAATGAAACCGCTCCTTCTGTAGATCGCGTCCACTCCCTCCGGCGGCGGCACCTCGGCCTTGTGGTAGGTCAGCACTGTTGCCTCGCCACGCGTGATCGTAATTGATTTGTCAGTTTCCGTGATCCGGAGTTCGGCCGCGGCGACTGGTAATCCGCCGAGGAGAAAAGCCGGAAGCAGGCAGGCAGGCAGTAACTTCATGATCCTTACCGAAGCGAAATCCTTTCCCCTCGTCAATCCAACCTCGATGCCTCGTCAGATTCACCGGCAGGGTGCTGCACTACCTTGAGAAGCAGTATCGGATAAGGGCCTCGATGACCGCGGACCCGGACCCGTGGGACGGTCCGAACTACGCGGTTGACGAGGAGAGGGCCTCGTTCCATCCGTATGCCCGTGAAGCAAGGGCCGGGGAGCGCCCTGAGGTCGCGCTCCGTCTCTGGAACGATTCCCAGCAGGAGCGCACCTTTTCAATCCGGAGGGAAGAAAGCAACGGCCTGAGGGCGCCGGCCGCCCTCCCGGAGATCACCCTCGCACCTCGCGCCACCGGGAAAATAACCGTCCCTCCCCTGTTGGAACCCTCCTCCGGCCCGGAACCAAGGGTCATCACCGCAATCCTTCGCAGCGAGGGAATCGCGGTCGACCACCGGGTCGAAACCCTCGCCCGGGCAACCAGGGGAGCCCCCGGCAGTTGAGACTTTCCCCCGCCCGGCATCCCGTCAGACTGTCCTCATGGCAAGATTCTGCAGAACGATCCTTCTGCTCGGGCTGGTCGGGGCCTCCCCCGGGCTCGCGAGGGAACCGAAACAGGCTCCCCCGGCATTCGAGTTGCACGAGGGCGACCGGGTCGTCTTTCTCGGAAATTCGTTCTTCGAGAGGGCCCGGCAGCACGGACATCTTGAAACCTCCCTCACCCTGCGCTGGCCCGACCGGAAGATCACCTTCCGGAACCTCGGCTGGGACGGTGACACCGTCTTCGGCCATTCGCGGACCGGTGGGCGCCGTCGCTCCGTCTTCGGGGACCCCGAGGAAGGATTCGGGAAAATGATCGCCCATCTCCGGCAGCTGGATCCCACCGTTGTCTTCGTTGCCTATGGCTGGAATGAGTCCTTCGCGGGAGCACAGGGAGCTCCCGATTTCCGCAGGGGCCTCGAGCGTCTGCTGGAGGAGGCCGGCAACAAACGCTTTGTCCTGCTCTCCCCCACCCCGGCCGAGCGAGGCTTCGGAGCCGAACTCCCCTTTACCAGCAAGGAGGGACTCCG
>CAWWCX010000130.1:0-9572 GCA_963935445.1 uncultured Roseibacillus sp. | reverse complement strand
CACTGCATATCGTCGGCAGCGTCAGATGTGTATAAGAGACAGCGCGCACGCGACGCTCGGGACTCTTCTCCACGGCCGGAGGGGCCGGTCGCGTCCCCGACTTGATGGCCGCCTGCACGGCCGCTTCTCCCACTTCTGGATCCTGAGTCAGAAGGACCTCCAGCTTCGACCCCGGCGCGGCCCACCCCCAGGTCACGATGGGCTTGCCCTGCTGGAAGACCAGGCCGTCCCCCAGGATGCGGGCGAAGCGCAGGCCCTGCCCACCCGCGAGGGAGGACACGATGAGAAGAAGGCCAAAGGAACTGAAGATCCGGAGCATGGCCGGCAGGTAAACAGTTCCTCACTCCCTCGACAAGGGTCCGCCGCGCCTCCCGGAGCCAGCGCAAGACCATCCAGCCGCGGGTATGAACCGGAGACATCCCGCTCATTCGCATTCCCTCACTACCAGACTCGCAATCTCCGCCTCCTTTGCACACCGTTCTCCCTCCCGACCATGAAAACCTACTATCTGCAGATGACCTCGCCGGACGATCTTGTCGCGGCCACCCCCAAAGAGGGGCTGTGCCTCCGCGTGGTCGACCCTCCGGACGGTGCCGTCAATGAGCGTTTCTACCGGGGAGTAGGTGGGGCCTGGAACTGGACCGCCTGTGCAGACTGGGACCGGGAACGCTGGAATGCCTACCTCGCCTCCAACCCGGTCTCTACCGTCGTCCTCGTCAAGGATGGAGAGGAGATCGGCTACGGGGAGCTGATCAACCGGGAAGGCGATGTCGAAATCCTGAGTTTCGGGCTCCTTCCTCCCTTCATTGGCAAAGGCCTGGGCGGAGCCTCTCTGGAGTTGGTGGTCCGCTACGCATGGACCCTCGGAAACGTCCACCACGTCTGGCTCCACACCTGTGACGACGACCACCCTGCAGCCCTCGGTAATTACCAACGTCGCGGATTTGTCCTCTACGAAACCCAGGAGGAACCCACTCCCGAGACGAGGCCGGGGTGCTGACTCTTTTCCAGGGAGCCTCGAACAGGCCACCCCGCTCTAACGCGCCCGACTCATCGGTGCTTCCGCGAAGGGCGAAGCCGCAAAGCGGTTGTGCGCATCCGCCGGACGCCCACTCCAGGGATCAACACCCTTCTCGGTGAACACCGCCAGCCCGACCACACCGATGTTGCGGGTATTGCCGTGCTTGAGACTGGCATAGGAGCTTTCCACCGGAGCAAAGACAAACGAGGCCACTTCGGCCTCACTGGAACGCCACCCTTTGATCTCAAGGGTCTGACCCGGAGCCACGATATAGCCGCGCTTGTTTACGCTGGCCGGTTTCCCATCGACCACATCCAGCCCGTCCACACTGACCACCAGCTCGAGGCGGGATCGCGAATTGTTCTTCACCGAAACCGAGTACCTGGCACCCTTGCGCCCTACCACGAAACGCTTCCCGCCGGAGTGGTAATTACGCATCACTCCGAACCCACTACGCATCCCCCATTCCACCAGCCCGTTGGCAGCCCGTTTTCGTCCACTGGAAGTGTAGTAATTCTTGTTGGTCATCGCATCGATACCCTCCCTGTCATTGTACCAGATCGCCGCCACGCCCCCGTGCGGCTTTTCGCTTTCACGCCGGAAACTGGTATAGGTCATGTGCGAGTTGATGGACGGCCCCCAGGTCGTCGCATAACCCGGACGAGGGGTGGGCTTGCGAAAGTAATCGGGAGAGGCGGCCAGCGAATTGTCGCCGTGGACACTGGGCTTCTGCTCCCTGAGACCCTCGCCCACTGGCATATTGAAGGGCATCGCAGCACCTGCATTAGAGGGTTCTCCCTCCATCACGGCACAGCTGTTCAGGAGCAGCGGCAAAGCCACTCCCATCATCACTGCCGTGACCCACCTCTTCATTCCGATCGGCGCTTTCGGTTTCATGTGTGCTAGAAAAACAGCAATTAAAGAGGGGCGTCAAATCTTTTATGCTGTTTTTCCAACATTATTATTGCGGGTTTTATAGCACAAGCCTAGAGTGGATCCATGAATCGATTGGAGAAAGGGCAGGTCTCGCGGCGCGAGCGCCAGATTCTCGAGATCCTTTACCGCCTCGGACAGGCCACCGCCAAGGAGGTGCAGGACAACCTGCCTGACCCCCCTTCCTACTCTGCGGTCCGGGCCCTGCTCGCCACTCTGGAGGGGAAGGAACTGGTAGGCCATTCCAAGGAGGGGCGGCGGTATGTCTACCGGGCAAAGTCCCCCAAAAAGGCAAAGCGCACCGCCCTCGACTCGCTCCTGAGAACCTTTTTTGAAGGCAAACCCGAAAACCTCGTCGCCGCCCTGCTGGATCCCAGTGATCAGCAGCTCAGCAAGAAGGAAATCGACGGAATCCGCGAATTGATAAAGCAGAAGTAGACTCGGCAGCGCTCTCCCAGAACAACTCACCCTTACCGCGAGCCAAGAACATGTCTCTCCTTCTCAGCAGTGCTGCACTCTCTCTCCTTGCCGTGCTGGCCGTCTGGCTTACCGGACGACGGGATCCTGCCCAGTCCCCTCTGCTGACTCTGGTCAGCCTGCTCGCCCTGCTCGCGCTTCCCGCTCTCGCCTTCCTCCCGAAACTGACGGTCGACCTTCCCGCCCTCGCAGGCCCGGCTCCTGAATCCGTGGTATCCAATACCGTTTCCTGGTTCGCCATCGCCTGGGCCGCCGGGTTCTCCCTCTTTACTCTCCGCCTCGCAGCCGACCTGGTCGCCCTCAGGCAGTGGCGCTCCCGCTCACTTGACCCAGCGGATCCAACCACGGAAAAGATTCTCGACGACTGCCGGCAGAAGCTCGGGCTCGACCGCAGGACCCGGGTCCGCCTTCACCCCGACGCCATGTCGCCCTGCATCGCCGGGCTTTTCCGCCCCGTCATCTATCTTCCTTCCAGCAGTGTGATCTGGCCGGAGGCTACCCTGCGCATGGTATTGCTCCACGAACTCGGTCACGTGGCCCGGCGCGACCTCTGGACTAATCTGGCTTCCCGGTTCGCCTGCCTTGTCTACTGGTTCAATCCTCTTGTCTGGTGGCTGCGCTACCGCCTGATGGCCCAGTGCGAATTTGCCTGCGATGCGAAGGTTCTGGCCGTTGGAGCTGACCCGGGGTGCTATGCCACCGCTCTCTGCGACGTGGCGGAATCCGGAGCGCACGCTCCCAGCGCCGCCCTCGCAATGGCCGGCCGGGCTTCCCTGCGCGAACGCGTGGAACGGGTCGTCGGCCGCCGCCGCGCCAAGCACTCGCTGCTTGTTGGTGCCGCTCTTCTCCTCACCGTCAGCGCGTCCCTCGCCCTTTCCGTCGTCCGAGTTTCACCTGCCGAACTGGTCTTCGCCGGTGGGCCCGGGTCGGGAGACAGCCGCGAAGATCTCTCCGGCCCATGGACGCCAGAGCTGGTCAAGGAACGGCAATCCGCCAATCCGTTCCCGGCGGACTGAACCCGGCCCATGGCCCAACCGGAAACCGTTGTCCCGCGTGCAGCTGGACTCTAGCCCATCACTTCCCGCAGCGCCTGTACGCGCTCCCGGTCGACCGGGTTGGCCAGTCGCCCGTCAACCTTCAGCGAAGAGGCCACGATCAGCCCGTCGGCGAACTCGAGGAGCTCACGCGCATTATCCACCCGGGCTCCGCTACCCACCAGGAGCGGAGCTTCCGGACAAGCTTCCCTCACCTGCCGCAAGTCCTCCGCATCGGTGGCCTCCCCGGTAGCCACGCCCGAGACGATCAGCGCGTCCGCCAATCCACGATGAAAGGTGTCGCGAGCAGCTTCCTTGATTCCCAGGTCGCCGATTGGAACCGCGTGCTTCACAAGGACATCCGCCCAGATCGCCACTCCCGGACAGAGTCCTGCTCGTTTGCGGAGGGTGGAACTGGCCTCCCCCTGGATGATTCCCTGGTCAGCCTCCACGGCACCAGTGTGGACATTGACCCGCACGAAGACGCCTTCGCAGGCTGCCGCGAGCCCCAGTGCGGAAGACACGTCATTGCGCAGGACATTGAAGCCGAGCGGAAGCCGGACCCCTGCCGATCGGATCGCTTCCGCTGCTACTGCCATGGACGCCACCGATTCGGGCGCCACCCCCTCCCGGCTGAAAGGCAAGTCTCCGAAATTCTCAATCATGAGAGCATGTGCCCCACCACCCTCGTAGGCCTCGGCATCCTCCACCGCCGCCGCGCAGACCTCCGCCATGGCCCCCCCGTAGCGCGGGGCCCCGGGCAGTGGCTTGAGATGAACCACCCCGATCAAGCCCTTCCCGTCCCAGTTCGTAACCTCGCTTGCCTGCATGCCCCCTTCTTGCCATGACCCGCACGATTCATAAATCCCATTATTCAGTATTCCCAATCCGTAGCTGACGCTGTAGAGCCATTTTGACGATGGTTATCAAGACCGCTTCACATCCCCGGGCCGGACTGATTGGGAACCCATCCGACGGCTACCACGGCAAGACGATCTCGTTCATCGTCCAGAATTTCTCGGCTCAAGTCACCCTCTGGGAATCGCCTGAGCTGACGATCCAACCAGCCCGCCGCGACGAGATGATCTTTGACAGCATCTCCGATCTCGTGGAGGACACCCGCACTTTTGGATACTACGGAGGGCTCCGCCTGCTCAAGGCCTCGGTAAAGCGTTTTCACGACTATTGCCGGCAGGGTGGAATCGAATTCCACTCTCAGAACTTCACCATCCGCTACTCGAGCAACATCCCGCACCACGTTGGCATGGCGGGATCCAGTGCCATCATCACGGCCTGTTTCCGCGCCCTCATGCAGTTCTATGGTGTGAACATCACGCCCCCCACCCTCGCCAATCTGGTCCTCTCGGTGGAAACCAACGAGCTTCATATCCCGGCCGGTCTTCAGGATCGCGTCGTCCAGGCATACGGGGGTGTGGTCTTCATGGACTTTGCCGAGGAGCACTTCGCCCGCATGGGACACGGCGCCTACGAGCAACTCGACCCCGCGACCCTTCCTCCGCTCTACGTCGCCTACACCACCCGACTCTCGGAGGGCACAGAGGTCTTTCACAACGACATACGCGGTCGTTTTCATCGCAGGGAGGCTGATGTCGTGGAGGCCATGGCGGAGTGGGCCGAACTCACCCAGCAATGCCGCGACCTTCTCGTCGCTGGCAGGGGCACGGAAATCGGCCCCCTGCTCGATCGTAATTTCGACCTCCGCAGGTCAATCTATCAACTCTCTGAAGGCAATCTCGCCATGGTTGAGGCTGCCCGCTCAACCGGAGCCTCCGCCAAGTTCACCGGATCGGGCGGTGCCATCGTGGGGATCTACGAGGGTGAAGAAATGTTCACAGCCCTCAAAGCCAAGCTCGGACAACAGGGCGTGGAGGTCATCAAGCCGATAATCGGTGCCGCTTAAAAGGGGCAATCCAGTTGTTGGCTCGCCCGGGAGCTCCTCATCTGCCACCGTAGGAGATCCTCATGCCCATCAAGAAAGCCGTCATCCCCGCCGCTGGATTTGGCACCCGCTTCCTGCCCGCCACAAAAGCGCAGCCGAAGGAAATGCTGCCGATCGTGGATACCCCGACCATCCAGTATGTGGTGGAAGAATGTGTCCTGAGTGGAATCACGGATATCCTCATGGTCATCGGCCGGAGCAAGCGCGCCATCGAGGAACACTTCAACCCTGCTCCCGAGCTGGAACTGGAACTGGCGGAAAAAGGAAAGACCGAACTCCTTGAGCAAATCCGACGGATCTCCGACATGGCCTCCATCCAATTCGTCTGGCAGAAGGAATTGAATGGACTCGGTGATGCCGTTTCCTACGCCCGGACGTTCGCGGGTGAAGACCCTTTCGCGCTTCTCCTTGGGGATGCCCTCCTCAGCAGCGACGACCCCAAAAGACCCATTCTCCGCCAGATGCTGGACATCCACGAGGAGACGGGTCAATCCGTCATCGCCCTCGAGGAAGTGCCCGCCCACAAGGTCTCGCGCTACGGCATCGCGGGCGGCAGCAACCGGGGCAACGGTGTCATCGAGATCCAGCAGCTCATCGAAAAACCCTCTGTGGAAGAGGCTCCCTCCAACCTTGCCATCGCCGCCCGTTACGTTCTCCGCCCCGAGATCTTCTCCTACATCGACGAAACCAAGCCGGGAAAAAACGGGGAGATCCAACTCACCGATGCGATGGTGCGCATGCTGGAAACCCATGGTCTTTTCGGCCTCCATTTCGCCGGCAAGCGATACGATATCGGGGATAAACTCGATTTTTTGAAAACCAATATCGAGTTCGGGCTGAAGCGGAAGGACATCGGTGCAGATCTCGCGGCCTATCTCAAACACATCGCGGCCGACCTGTAGGAGCGTTCCCGACATTGCCCCCGGCCCGGGGATCTGCTCCTATAGGGCCATGCGTCGCTTCCTGCCCGCCCTGCTCCTGCTTGGTCTTCAACTCTCGCCAGCCCCTGCTGCCACAAGGCCCAACCTGATCGTCATCCTCTGTGATGATCTGGGCTATGGGGATCTTGCCTGCTACGGCCACCCGCACATCAGGACCCCCCATCTGGACCAGATGGCAAAGGAGGGCATCCGCTACACCGCATGCTACTCGGCCGCGCCAGTGTGCTCGCCTTCCCGGGTCGGACTGCTGACTGGCCGAAGTCCAAATCGTGCCGGCGTCTACGACTGGATTCCATCCGCTGGTCCAAACGCAAAACGCCCCGACGCGCGTGAACAGGTTCATCTGAAAAAAGAAGCCGTCACCATCCCCGGCCTTCTCAGGGGCGCAGGGACTGGGCAAGGCTCACGCCCCTACGCCACCTGTCTCTCCGGCAAGTGGCACTGCAATGCCATGTTCAACTCCCCGGCCCAGGCCCAACCTGACGATGCCGGTTTCGACCACTGGTTTGCCACCCAGAACAATGCGGCACCCTCCCATCTGAATCCGCGGAACTACGTCCGCAACGGAAAGCCCGCGGGCCCCCTCGGGGGCTTCAGCTGCCAACTGGCCGCCGACGAGGCGATCGAATGGATACGGGACAAGGGAAAGCCAGGAACCACCCAGCCTCCCTTTTTCCTGCTCCTGTCCTTTCATGAGCCCCACGAGCCGGTAGCCTCACCCCCTTCCCTCGTGGCCGGCTACAAGGGCGTCGCCAGGAATCAAAACGAAGCGCAATACTTCGCTAATGTCGAGAACCTCGATGCCGCGGTTGGCAAGCTCCTGCAGGCCCTTGCTGACAGCGGCAAGGACGAGAACACTCTCGTCGTCTTCACTTCCGACAACGGACCCGAAACCCTCGATCGATATCGGGGCGCAGGCCGGTCCCATGGATCACCCGGCCCCCTCCGCGGAATGAAACTCTGGACCACCGAGGCAGGATTCCGGGTTTGCGGAATCGCCCGCTGGCCGGGAACAATCGCTGCCGGCCAGGTGATCGACACCCCGGTCTCCTCCCTCGATTTCCTCCCGACCTTCTGCGCCCTTGCCGGGGTGGAGGTCCCCGGGGCCTTGAAGCTCGACGGGGTGAGCATCGCTGACGGGTTCGGAGCCAAGGACTTCAACCGCTCCAAACCTCTCCTCTGGTGCTACTACAACGCCATCAACGAGCACCGCGTCGCCATGCGCCACGGCGACTGGAAAGTCCTCGCCAAGCTGGACGGTGGGAAGGCCGGAAAATTCTCAAACCTCCATGCCGGAAACGCCGCCAAAGCAAAGGCCGCCCGACTGACGGACATAGAAATCTACAGGGCCGACCGGGATATCGGGGAAGCAAGGAATCTTGCCTCGAGTGAGCCCGGGGAGCTGAAACGCCTCACGGACATCCTGAACACCTCCTACCGGGAGCTCATCGCCGATTCTCATGTCTGGACAGCAAGGTAACCCACTGCCCTGAATACCGTCTCCCCGCCCGCAATGCTCTTTTCCCTGTTCAGCAACCGCCCCCGGTACCGCACCCGTTCACCGCGATTCACTGGCAGACCCTCTTCCATGCTGCGCACCGCATCGGGACGAACCATCGCCCTGCTCCCAGCCTGTGCAATCGTCCACACCAGCCTGCCGGCTGCCTCCTGCTCCGATTACTTCGAAGGACTGACCCTGGGAGCATCCGGAGCCTGCGCCGATATCGCCTTTTTTGGCTTTGACGGGACAGGGATCGACGAATTCGGATTCACCAATGGAGGGCGCCTCAAGGCTGCAATCGATCTTTTTGACGAACCCGGACTCCTTCCCGGCTTTTTCACTCCCGCGGCGGAGACCTTCGCTGACGTGCAGCTGAAGTCCCTGGGCCAGACCGGGCTCAACGATTTTGTCATCGCGCACCGGGGCGCGGTTGGAATGCTGCCCCTCGCAACACCGCCTCCCGCCGGCATGAGCAGCAACCGTTTCATCGCGACTGGCAGCGAAAACCGCACTGTCTTCACAGCGCACCATCCTGCCCCCGGCACCCAGACAATCCCGGTCGAGATTACTCTCGAGCAGAACCTTGAGCTCGTCGACCCTGTCGGCAGCAAGGTCGAAACCCGCATCGGGGCTTCCTTTCTTCTCAAGGCCACCTCCTTGAACACCGGGATTCCCCTCGAAAACCTCCGCGGCGCCGCTCACTTCGATTCCGCCGACGGCCCCGACCCCGAATTCGGGGAACCCTTCAGCCCCGATCCCGGCTATCAGGGATTCACGACCTCCATCCCGGGCGAGGCAGGCCTCGTCAGGGTCCAGTTCAATCGCACGCTTGAGCTCGAAATCGAGGAGGGTTCCGAGATTGAACTCCAAACCATCGTGAGAAGACACGTCTTCGCCTCCGGGTTTGATCCCGGGGGCCCGACCGCCACGACCGCATCTCGCCCGTCCACTTTCAACTTTTCAGTCAAGAGTCCGGAACCCGGCATCACCTTCGGTCTCAGGCTGGAAGAGGCGAACTCCGCTCTCGTCGTACCAAGCCTCGATGTCGACCGACTGGCTGACGACCGGATCCGCCTGAGCTGGGAAGCCGTCGCGGCTCAGGAATACATCATCCTTTTCACCACCGACCTCTCCTTGCCCGCGGCCCAGTGGGAAGAACGCGAAACCGTCACGGCGACATCCGGCCCCGTCGAACGCGACTTCCCGTCAAATGGACTCTCGGGATTCTTCGCGCTCCGCACCGCCTTCCCCTAGGATGGAACGAGCCCGGCGGCAGCGACCAATGGCACATCACCATGTGATATGCCCCGGCAGATTCCCCCATTGCACCAGGGGAGTGCTTCGCTATGGTCCACGCATCCTTGAGAGGCTCCCTCGCCATCCCCCTCGCTCTTCTCTGTCTCTCCCCTTCCGGGAAGGGAACTCCCTTCGCTGGGCTCGCACCCCTGCTTCGTGAGCACTGCACCAAGTGCCATGGTGGGGCCAAGCAAAAGGGCGGCCTCGATCTCCGCTCCCTGGAAAGCCTCCTGCAGGGAGGCGAAAGCGGCCCCGCTTTCCATCCCGGCAAGCCGGAGCAGAGCCTTCTCGTCACCCAGCTGCATCCCGAGGCCGAACCCCACATGCCACCCAAGGGACAGTTGAGCGACAAAGAGGTCTTCCGCTGTCTCTTATACACATCTCCGAGCCCACGAGACCGTACTAGATC
>CAWWCX010000129.1:0-9596 GCA_963935445.1 uncultured Roseibacillus sp. | reverse complement strand
GTTCCGCAGTGGGAGCATGTTCGATGATTTCCCCGAGATACATGTAGATACACTCGTCACTGGCTCGCTTTGCCTGGCCCATGTTGTGGGTGACCATGACGATGGTGAAGCGCTCCCGCATTTCGCTGATCAGTTCCTCCACGCGGGCGATCCCGTCGGCATCGAGTGCGGAACAGGGTTCATCCATCAGGATGACCTGTGGCTTGAGGGGAAGAAGGCGGGCGATACAGAGCTTCTGCTGCTGTTCGAGCGTCAGTCCCGTAGCCTTCTCCTTCAGGATGTCCTTTGTCGCGTCCCAGAGTTGAACTTCACGGAGGGCGGCTTCCACGATCTCGTCCAGTTTCAGCTTACGCAGTTCCGGTCGCGGGGTGTGAGCCTTGAGGCCGAATATGATGTTGTCGTAAATGGATATGGGGAGAGGGTTGGGGCGCTGGAAGACCATGCCGACAGCCTTGCGCAGTTCGGGAAGGCTGACATCGTCATCATAGATATTCTTTCCCATGATGGTGATCTCGCCCTTCGTGGTGACGTTTCCGTAACGTTCGTTGATTCGGTTGAACGACCGGAGGAGGGTTGTCTTGCCGCAACCCGAGGGTCCGATCAACGAGGTGATGATCCCGGGTTTGATATCCACCGAGACCTTGAACAGGGCCTGGAAATCACCATAAAACAGGTCGACGTCCCGGGTGCGAATGCTGAGTGCGGTATCGGACATCTTGATCTAGCCCATTTCACCCGAGAGGTAGCGAGCGGTGAGTTCCTTTTGTGGGTTGGCGAAGAGCTCAGCGGTGGGTCCCTGTTCCACGATCTCAGAATCGTTGAGGAACATGAGGTCATCTGAAATCCGCTGTGCCTGCTGGATAAGGTTGGTGACGAGGATGATGGTCATCTCACCCTTGAGGGTTGAGAGGACGTCCTCAATCTTCATTGTGGTAACGGGATCAATCGCAATTGAGAATTCGTCGAGGCACAGGATTTCGGGCTCGAGGGAAAGGGCGCGGGCAAGAGTAAGCCGTTGCTGCTGTCCCCCGGAGAGCTTGGTGCCGAGCGATTTCAGGCGGTCCTTGACCTCGTCCCAGAGGACGGACTGCTTGAGGCAGCGTTCGACGAGTTCATCGAGCCGGTCCTTGTCGTGGATGCCTGCCATGCGAGGTCCGTAGGCGACATTGTCGTAGATGGACAACGGCAGGCCAACGGGGAGGGGGAACACCATGCCGATTCGACGGCGAAGCGCGAAGACGTTTCGGAGTTTGCTGACGTCCTCACCGTCGATCGTGACGCGGCCTTCGACCTTGGCGCTGTTGATGAAATCGATGGTCCGGTTGATGCACTTCAGCATCGTGGTCTTGCCGGAATTCGCGGGACCCACCACGCCGTAGATCGTGTTCCGCTTGACCTGGAAGTCGAGGTCGTCCAACGCAATTTCATTACCGTAGCGAACGGAAACGTTGTTGAACTCAATGTGTACGTTCTCGCTCATTGCCGTATTACCACTTTTTGCGGGAGCGCAGCCAGACCCGGAGGGTGATTGAAATGCTATTGATGATGAGAATCAGTGCGATGAGGACGGCGGCAGTGCCGAATTTCATGGTTTCCGGCATCCCGGATATTTTTTCAGCCACCACATGCAGGTGATAGGACATCGCCATGAACGGCTCGTTCAGATCGTATGGCACGATCTTGCGGTCGAAGGTTTCGGTGGAGATTGCCACGCTTGCGACTGCTCCGGTGAACAGGATAGGGGCTGTTTCCCCGGCGGCGCGGGAAACCTCAAGAATGACGCCGGTAAGAATTCCGGAAATGGAATTGGGCAGGACGATTGTCCGAATCGTCTGCCACTTGGTCGCTCCCATGTTCCAGCAGGCTTCACGAAACGCCATCGGAACGGCGGCCAGGGCCTCGCGGGTTGCGGTCACGATGACTGGAATAGTCATGACGGCGATTGTGCAGGAGGCCGCCATGAGACTCTTGCCCAGCCCGAGGGTGAGGACGAAAGCGCCAACGCCGAAGAGGGCGTGGACGATGGAAGGAACTCCGGCCAGCGACGTGACCGCCATGCCGATTGCGCGGGTCAACCAGTTGTTGGGCGCGTATTCGTTGATGTAGATGCCCGCGAGGATGCCGACCGGTGCGACCAGGGCGAGGGAGACCAGCACGAGATAGAAGGTTCCCATGAGAGGTAGCCAGATCCCACCGGTCTTTCCCAGGGGGCCGGGGTTCTGGAAGATGTAGTCCCACGAGAGAACCGGAGCGGCCTTGACGAAGAGATAGACGATGACGGTGACTACCGGAATAATCAGGGCGAGGGCCGAGGCCAGCATCAGGCGTCGGACAATCTTCTCTCGCAGGAGCTTTCTGCGCTCATGTGAGCTGGCGGTGAAGGGTTGGTCGGCGGCGCTCATCTAGGCGTTGCGTTTCTTGATCCCCTTGATCACGAGGTCGGAGATGACGTTGATAATCACACTGATCAGCAGCAACACGATGCCGACCACGAACAGCATCATGTAATGCTCGCCACCATGGACCGCGTCGGGCATCTCCGACGCGATGGTGGCAGTCATTGCCTTGATTCGCTCAAAGAGAATCATGGGGCTGAACTCGTCCGGGATGCTCTCGGTTCCCCCCGAGGCCATCCAGACGGCCATGGTTTCCCCGACTGCACGTCCCACCCCGAGCATGGAGGCGGCAAGCAGGCCGTTCTTGGCGGCTGGAAAGAGCACCTTGTAGATGACCTCCCACCGGCTCGCGCCGAGGGCAAGGGCGGCCTCCCGGTAGGAGTCCGGGACGGCTCGCAGGGAGTCCTCACTGATCGAGACAATGAGCGGAATAGCCATCATCGAGACCATGAGGGATGCGTTGAGCAGGTTGACCCCGATCTCGACATTGAAGATGTTCTGGATCAGCGGGCTGACAATCACGAGGCCGATGAAGCCCCAGATGATTGACGGGATCGCGGCGAGGAGCTCGACGAGGATCTTCAGAGTCTCCTTGACCTTTCCGGTGGCAAATTCGGAGATGTATACGGCTGCGGCGAGACCGAGTGGCATGGCGATGCACATGCTGACGGCCGTGACTGCGAAGGTGCCGTAGAGAATCCCGGCCGCACCGTAGACGGGAGCGTTCCCTTCCGCAGGATTTGGTAACCAGCGGTTCTCAAAGAAGAATTCACCCCAGTTAACCTGGGGAAGAATCGGCCAGGCTTCCTTGATAATGAAAAAGAAGATGGCTGCGACGAAGAGGATGGAACTCCATCCGCTGAAGTAGATGATGATCCGGATCAGGGGTTCGGCCCGGTCCAGTGCCCGGGAGCCGAAAACCCGAATCCCATGGAAAACAGCTCTCATCCTCGATCGTCGCAGTTGCCCGTTCGTTGTGAAGCGCCCTGCTTACTTGTAAGGCACGAATCCCTGTTCGGTGACGACCTTCTGGCCCGCTTCTCCCTTGATCCAGTCGAGATAGGCCTTGGTCGCCCCTTCAGGCTCACCCACGGTATAAATGTAGAGTGGACGAGCGATCGGGTAACTCTTGTTCTTGACGTTTTCGATCGTTGGTTCGAATGCTTCACCGCCCTCTTCGGCTGATATGGACATCCATCCGACGTGCTCGTTCTTGTAGCTCATCCCGCTGTAGCCGATTGCCGACGGGGTGGTCGCGCAGAATTCGACGACGGCGCTTGAGCCAGCCATGCCCGCGGTTTCGGGCTTAAACTCGACGCCCTTGCCGAGGACCGCCTTCTGGAAGAAGCCGTAGGTCCCTGAGTTATTTGCACGTCCAGCCCGCTGGATCTCGGCATCACTTCCCCCGATCTGATTCCAGTTGGAGATTTCTCCTCCCTCGGCCCAGATCTCCTTGAGCTTGGGAAGGGAGATGGACGTCACAGGGTTGTCCTTGTGGACAAAAACAGCAATGCCATCGTATCCAACGATGTGTTCAACAGCCTCCTTGCCGTGCTTGCTCTTAATGGCCTCGGCCTCGGACGGCTTGATTGCCCGGCTGGAGTGGGCAAGGTCGGCGGTGGAGTCAATCAGGGCCACGAATCCCGTGCTGGAGCCCTCTCCCGCGACGGACACGGCTACTCCCGTAGTGGCCTCCTTGTAGGCGGCGCCCCAGGAGAGGCCGACCTGAAGCATGGTATCTGAACCGGCCACTATGATGGTGGTTTGCTCGCTATCCCCGCGGCCGCAGGAGTTTACGAAAAAGGAAGAAGTAAGGCCCAGTGCGGCGAGGAGTTGCAATTGGTATCTCATCGTTTTTTTTTAGCGCTTTCAGCAGAGACTATCAGTGTGTGGCATCTACTGCGAAGACTTGTATGTCGCACGCACCTTGGCGGGTGAGGGGACTATTGTGACATATTTGTCACCGATGTGAATAAGTGGCCCTTGATGGTCTTGGGACGTCGGAGCCTGAACCATTCGGGAGGAGATTTGAGACCGGAGTGCGGCCTATCAGGCCTCCTTTCTTTTGTTGCTGCCATCCGGGTTAACCCGACTGGAGTGGCGTCGTGGGGGAGGTGGACCTGCGAACGCAGGACAGAGGCGCGGGGTTCTATTCGCAATTCTCTGAAGATCAACAGGTAGCAGGTTACAGAAGTGCTTTTTGGAACTATTCCAAGGGCGATCTCGACATAGGCACAGAACTTGCCTCTAATGTGAGGTGAGCATGTTTTTACAATGTGAAGACATAATTCCGGTAAATAAATGCGTCGGGGGGACGTTTAACCAATAGGAAACAGTAGAAAGAAAGAGAGTTTTACCATGGCACGATTGGATTCAGACAGCAGCCTGAGTATCTATCTCCGTGAGATCGCGAAGACAGATCTTCTAACCCCTGAGGAGGAGGTGAAGCTGGCGGCACGTATCAAGCGAGGCGATAGGAAAGCCCGGGCGCACATGATCAAGGCCAACCTCCGGCTGGTGGTGAAAATTGCGCAGGACTATTCTCGATACGGCCTGCCTCTCGCGGACCTGATCTCGGAAGGTAATATCGGGCTGATGAAGGCCGTTGAGCGTTTTGACCCGGAAAAAGGCGGAAAACTCAGCACCTACGGGTCCTGGTGGATCAAGCAATCCATCAAACGCGCCCTCGCCAACCAGAGTAAGACAATCAGGCTGCCGGTGCATATGGTCGATAAGATCTCCAAGATGCGGCGGATCTCCATGCTGCTGACGGAGTCCATGGGGCGGGAACCGAGTGATGAGGAGCTGGCCGAGGAGCTTGGTATTCCGAGCCGGAAACTCGCCCTCCTGAAGAGGGCCTCCCAGCGACCAGCCTCGCTCGATGCTCCCGTAAATGAAGGTGAATCAACGGATTACAGTGAGATGATCGGCGACGAGCGCGCTCAGAACCCCTTGGACGCGCTCGCAGACAAAAACCTCCATAGCCAACTCGATGATCTCCTGGAGGTTTTGGACGAGCGGGAGCAGCGAATCATCGATGCGAGATTCGGCCTGAATGGCAGAAAACCAATGACTCTTGAAGAAGTCGGACGAGAATTCGGGGTGACCCGGGAAAGAATTCGGCAACTTCAGAACGTTGCGCTTGCAAAAATGCGAAAAGCGTTGCGTAAAAAGGAGAAGCCAATGCCCAAACCGGTTTAGGCCGGCGAAGCAAAGGCTTCATAAGATACAATCCATTGCGATTGGGATCGTAGGTGTGAAGAGCGCCGGGTTCATTCCCGGCGCTCTTTTTATCAGGAAAAAGGCGCGCACGGGATCCCTGTGCAGGGAGGAGCTCCGGTAAGGCAGGGAGTATTGGGAAGAGCAGGGGCGAGCGCATCCCGCCTGCGGGGCTGGCAATCGTGAGGCTACCAGTTGCTACTTCCTCGCAGGGCTTCGAGCTCCTCGTTGTAGATATTGAATTCGAGACGGGAGAAGGCGTTCAGTTTGAACTCCACCTCTCCGAAGGTCTGGCTATAGCCAGTAAGAGTATCCCTGTCGAAGGAGTCGAGGCGGAAGGTGATGCGCCCGCCCTCGCGTAACCAGGCGCGCACGTCTCCCTTCTTGCGGATCGGTTCCTCGTATTCGCCTTCCGACAGGTCGATGGCCCGCATGCGGTCGACCGGAATCTTCATCTTGCAGAACTCGGTCTCAACCGCGAGCACGCCATCCTGGATGAGGCCAACATCACCAACCACGATGTCCCCATTCTGGAGGCGAATCATCTGCCCATCCAGTTCCTCTTCCTCGGGTTCCTCGGTGACTTCCACGTTTTCGGGAAGGTTGCCTTTCCAGGGGCTCACACGGATACGGCTCACCTGCACGGGATAGAAGTCTTCTGAGATGAAGTGCAGCCAGTTGCCGAAACTGCCGGCCTTGGGGTCCTCGTCGGTCCAGACATGAGCCTGCCTGCCGTCGATGTAGAGCGCGATGGTGCCCACCTTGCGGTCGATGTAGAACTCGAAGCGAACCTTCTCCTTGGCAGCGAGTTCGGCAATGTTGGCCTGGCCAATGATCTTGGACCCCCCGGTTGTACGGGCCACCCAGCGTTTGCGAAGATAGACAAAACGTCGTTGGCAGACGAGGTCGTAGCAGTTGTCAGGCTGGGTGGTTTCTCCCTCATCGGAAAGCAGGAGGACGCGGAAGCGAAGAGAGCTGCGCCATGCAAGATCGAACTGGATATGGGCGCGGTCCGGGGTCTGGATTTCACGGGCAATGCCTGCCCCCTTGGTGGCGGCCAAGGCTCCGCCGCTGAGTCGCCAGGCGTTCTTCTCTCCCTCGACAGTCCATGATTCGAAGTCTTCCGGACCAGAGTAGACGGTTCGGTGGGTGCGCTGGATCTCGAGGTCCTTTGCCATCGTGCGGCGCACCTTCAACATGCCCCCATACCAGGTTCTGAGGGTGACGTGCCTTTCATCGAGCGCGTCGAGCTGGCCCCGGATGGTGTCGCCGTTATTGAGGAGGAGCAGGGCATGGTGTCCCTCTTCCTGTTGTGGCTGGGTGCCGCCCTCGAGACGCATCTCGAGAATGGAGGACGGCTTGACCGGAATGGGTTTGTGCAGGAAATCTGCATGCCAGCGAAGGTTGCCCGCACCATCAATGCCCCCTGGTTTGCCGCTCAGACGATCTCGATTCGAGAATTTGAGAGTTCCCACCAAGTCTGTTTTTTCCGGAGCAGGTTCCGGAGCCTTGGGCGTTTCTGGCTCGTCCTGCGATATCGAGAGGGAAGGCAGAAGGGCCAGGAGACAAATCGCTTTCTTCATCATTCCGAGTCTTCTTCAGCTTGAGGGTCCTTGGTATGAACAAAGAGTTGTTCGAGAGAGGCCCGATTGAGATTGAGCGGACCGAGCAGGGGGTGGTTGGCCTTGAGTTGTTTTTCGCCGAGCTCCAGGCTGGATAGCCTGAGCTTCCCGCCTCCCCGTAAATCGAATTGAATCGGGGCTTCGCCCCGGGGCGGATCTGGAGAACGTTTGAAATAGAGAGAGGATATCCTGCCTGTGCCCACCTTGAGGGGCTCGTTGTTGAACGGGCTTTCAAAGATGAGGCGGGTTTTCTCCGCATCTTCCTCAATGCGGACCGCGCTCCCGCTCAGGTGCTGGCCTTCGACGTCCACGAGGCCGTCTGTATCCGGGTCTTCGTGGCCCTCGTTGCGCCGCAGCTCAGTGATGGCGTCCCATTCATAGATTTCAAGATGGCTCACGATGTTCTTGAGGTCGCCGCCTGCCTGACTCTGCAGCATGATTCCGGTTCCGGTGGGGAAGCTGTCAATAGGATCGGGAGTACGCTGGAGCTTTTCCCCATTCAGGTAGACGTAAATCTGGCGACGCTCACGGTCGACCCGGAGCTCGACGTTGACTCCGCGGCCACGGAATTCCTCAGGGCGCCGATGAGATTGGGCAAGGGTGTGCCAGCGGCGGCCTCCCTCCGTTGTCTGGCGCTTGAGTTGAGAGCCCATGGAGTTTAATTCGAAGTAATATCGATCCGCATTTCCCGTGCGCTTGAGGTAATCGTCGCAGAAGTAGATGCGGAAATTGGGCCCGGTTTCCCAGTCGAGCCGGAAGCGGAGAATAAACTGACGGGGGAGGACATTCTCTGCCGCGATGGTGCCGCTCGTATCACAGGTCAGTTTGCCGTCTTCCCATTCCCAGTCATCGTTATCGCTCCATTCGGTAAGGGGCTTGGGTCCCATGTAGACAAGCTTCTGCGGGGTCACCCCGAAGTCGATGGAGCGGCTGTTACTGCGCTTTATCGTAAGGTCCCCTGCAAACCAGGTGTGGAACACAAGCGTCTCAACGTCGAGAGAGCGGAGGGTGCCCGGCAGGATGTCACCGTTGACGAGGTGGAGAAGTTGAGGGTCGCTGTGCTGCTCCCCGGGCTTCACCTCGAAGTTGATTGAACGGAGAGCACTCGCTCGCAGTTCAACTGGTTCAGCGCTGATGTCCGAATCAATGACAACCTTCTGGTTGCCATCGATCGAGCGGACCGTGCCGCGGAGGGTGCTGCCGTCTTTGAGGCTGACTTGATCTCCGGCAGCCATCGCGGAGACGGCCAGCGCGAGCAAGCAGGGAAGAAGGGGAAGGGTGGCGTTCACGGTAGCGGGAGCGGTATCAGTAATCGTCGTCCCAAGAGTCCAGGACGCTGGGGCCGAAGGCGAATTCCATCAAGCCCGCGTAATGCAAATCCAGGGTTAGTTCGCCGAGGGCGGGGTGATGTCCCCGAATTCGAGTGGCATTGGCCTCCCCGGGGCGAATCGTGAGTCGGCCGTATGGACGAAGGAGGAGGCGCACGCTCTGGCGGCTGGCCTCTTCCTCATCGTCCCCGGTCTGGCCGGCCCTGGCGAATCGGATTTCCTCTACATCTTCCTGAGGAACAGTCATCTGAGCATAGGTGCCTGACATCTTGAAGGCCCCATCTGCAAGCGACTCCAGCTCTCCGGAGAAGCGGTCCGTTCCGTTCGTAAGGAGTACGACATCGCGATCGTCCGTCTCCATGCTCTGGGCGCTATCGATCATTCCATTCCAAGCCGTCACTGCGACGTCGGACACTCGGAGCCGTGCCTGAGCGTTCTGGGACGCGAAGGCGAGAAAGGAACCGGAACCTACATATCCGCGGCGATCCTCCCACTGACTGACGAAGCGGCCATTGGCAAAAAGGGCGATCGTGCCCGCGAGTCGGTCACAACGTAATTCGAAGACCGCCTCTCCCGTCTCATCGAGGCGCAGATTTGCACTGGAATTCGAGAGCCGGTCCATGTCGGCCTCGCCGTTATCATTAAAATCGCACCGGTAGACCTGTGCGTAGTTCGAATAGATGGTCAGGACATAACTATGCCCGTAGGTGTACGCAAAGCCGCTCGATCCTGAGCCCGGACGATTGCCGGGTTTGGCGCCGGGGTTCTGTCCGGCCTCCTTGTCTTCCCCGTTCTCCGGCTCAGCTTTACCGGGCTGCTTCATGGTGGCGTGAAATGCGATGGCGGCATTCAGTCGGTTCCGCCAGGCGAGGGTAAAACGTATGCGCACCTGGTCTGGGGACTTGGTGTCGACGGCAATGGGGAGCTGACTGTTACTGTAGTAGGCGCCGCCACTGAAGACCCATGGGAGTTCTTCCTCTGGTTCTTCCTTGGGCTCCTCCTTGGGCTCCTCCTTGGGCTCCTCCTTGGGC
>CAWWCX010000128.1:0-9600 GCA_963935445.1 uncultured Roseibacillus sp. | reverse complement strand
GTCAACGACGACCGGGATCTCAGCGATGCAGATCCACTGGACGAGTGGCTCGATGCCGACCCGGTGACCCCGGGGGAACAGATCACCCTGCGATCGGCCCTGGAGCTCTCCAACCGCCGGGAGGGATTCGATACCATCGAGTTCAACATTCCGGTTGAGGCCAATCCCCGCATTGTCCTGCAATCCCCCCTTCCGGAGATCACCGGACCCGTCCTGATTGATGGTCACACCCAGCCCACCGGGGGAGCTCCCGGAGTCGAAATCACAGGGGAAGCCCTTCCTGCCGGCAACACCCGGGATGGCCTCGTCCTCTCGGGAGGGAACTCCATTCTACGCGGGCTGGCCCTGACACGGTTTCGCTCGGTAGCCCTGGGAGAAATCCCCGATCCGGCCGCCCCCAACCCCAGCGGGATCCTTCTCAAGGGCTCTGGCGGAAACCGCATCGAGTCCTGCCACCTCGGCCTTCCTCCCTCGGGAACGGTGGGCGCCGGCAATGAGGGCTACGGCCTTCGTATCCAGTGCCCCGACAACGTGATCGAGGCGTGCCACGCTGCGGGCAACTGGATCGGAGGAATCGGAATCTTCGGACCAGAGGCAACCGGGAACACCGTCGCCGCCACCGTGGGTGGAGATCTTCTCTCCCGCCGGTCCAGCAACCTGCTCGGCCCTGGCCTCGCCGTCGATGATCTCCTGCTTTCTCCTCTCACCCGGGCCAGCACGCCCTCCTTCTACGAACTCGACAAGAACCTCGCCAACAGCAGCATCCACTTTACCCTTCTCAATGAGAGAACCCCCTGGGAGTCCCCCGCTGCAGGGTTTCTGGGTGGCATTGTCCTGCACGAGGCCCCCGGCAACTTCCTGACTGGTTGCCGCGTGTCCGGCAATGGATTCGATGGGATCCGGGTGCTCGGGAATGCCACCGGCACCACCCTCCTTGCCAACATCTCGGGAGATCGCCAGGCCTCGCACTCCCTGCGCAATGCCGGCCATGGGATTTCCCTGGAATGCGATCACGCGGTTCTTCGTGAAAATGAGACCCACCGCAACCTTCGTTCCGGTGTCTTCGTGCGTGGTATTGGAAATGAAATCCGGAGCCTCCACTCCTCCGGCAATGGAGAATGCGGGATCCATTGTGAAGGTCGCCAAACACTTGTTGGCGGCCCGTTCTTTTCCGATATGGGACAGATCCATTCCAACCCGGTCGGAATTTTCCTGAGCGCTCCGACGGCTTCCGCCTCCTTCACCCCCGGAGCCAACTTGATCCACGGAAACCTGATAGGAGCAGAGCGGCCCTCCGAACCGGGGCATCCCATTTCCCGCCCCAACCTGCGCGGCATTCATATCGCAGACAGCAGCAATAATCAGATTGGAGCAGAAAGCCGCTCTCGGCAGAAAAATACCATCATCAACAATCGCCTCGAAGGAATCCTCGTCAGCAGCGGCACCGGTAACCGGCTTTATGGCAACACCTTCTCCAGCAACGGACGTCTCGACATCGATCTCTCAAACGGGGCGGACGGAGACGGGACGGACCCTGTGCATCCTTCCGGCCTCCGTGAGGGGGGCAACCTCAAGCTCAATGCGCCTCGCCTCCTGCGGGCCGTCCAGGACGGCAACAGGCTCCAGTTCGGCGGCACGCTGCGCGGCCTTCCCGCCGGCAGCTACACTCTCGAGTTGGTCATCTCCGTCCCGGGCATCGTGCCCTCCAGCTCCCAGAGCTCCGAGATCATACCGCTCAATCACCTTTCTGAGCTTCTCCCCTTTGCGTTTGAATTCCCGAGCTTCACGAACCTGCGCGGCGCCCACATGCGTGTCTCGATCACCGATTCATCGGAGAACACCTCGGAATACAGCCCGTGGATCCGCATCGAAGGTCCAGAGGACACCGACGGAGACGGCATCAGTGACGAGGTGGAAGCCTTGCAAGCCCACACCGGTCAACCCGGCAAGGGAGACACCAACGAGGATGGCACCCCCGATGCTCAGCAACCTCACGTCGCATCCTTCCCCACCCTCCTCTCGGGCTCCCTCACCCTCACAGCCGCACCCGGGGTCTCCTTTGTAAATACCCTCCCGCAATCCCTCTCCCACCTGCCTCCCATGACCGGGCAGAACTTCCCACATGGGACCTGGACCTCGCAGCTCCGCGGGTTGACGAACGGCGAAGCTGTCACCATCTCGGTCAGCGCCTCCAACGGCCTGCTTGGAGAGGGCTTCTACAATTTCGGGCCCACCCCGGACAACCCTGTGCCGCACTGGTACGATTTTGCCTTCGACGGCACTACCGGAGCCCGGCGGATCGGCGAACGACTAGTCCTTCGCTTCGTGGATGGCGAACGCGGGGACCACGATCTCGCCGTGAACGGCAGCATCACCGGGCTGGGTGGAATTACCACCACCCTTCCTCCTCTCCCCGACCCCTCCTTCAGTCTTCTCCCCGATGGAAGCGTGACGATCACCTGGCCCCGCGAAACCCGGGACCTCTTCCTCCAGGAGCTCTCGCACCCATCCCATTTTTCCTGGATCTTCACCCCCGCTCCCATCCTCGAATCAGCCGGCGCCCGTTTCGTGCGGCTACGGCCCAGTCATGACCGCAGGCTTTTCCGGCTGGTGCGTCCCTGAGGATAACGGCATCCTGGTTTCTTCATCGCCTTCCCCGTTCATGCCCGCTCCACGCATTCTTCTGTCGCTTCTTCTCATTCTCTGCGCCTCGTCGTCACTTCCAGCGGATGCACTCCTCGGGAAATACCGGAACCACTTCGCTGGCCGCTGGGTGGGAGGGTCTCACGGCACCATCCTCTACAAGATCTACGCCCCGAAGAACATCACTCCCCGCACTTCCCTCCCGGTCGTGATTTACCTGCATGGTTCCGCAAAGTGCGGGACCGACAACGTCCGTCAGACGAAGGTCGCCGTCCCGGCATCCTTCGTCAGGAACTTTGAACAGCGACCCTGCATTCTTATCGCCCCACAGTGCGACAAGGGGCAGGCCTGGATGGGACAGGCCTCCACGACCTCTGTCCTCTCCCTCCTCGACGAGTTCCTCCGGGAGGTCCGGGTCGCCGACAAGAAACGGGTTTACCTGACCGGATTTTCACTGGGAGGCTACGGGGTCTGGCATTTCATCGACAAACGCCCCGACCTCTTTGCTGCCGCAGTCCCCCTTGCAGGCGCCGCCAACATCCGGGACGTATCCCACCTCAAGGACGTGAAAATCTGGATCTTCCACGGTCGGCGCGACAAATTCGTGAAGGTCGTTCGGGCCCGCGCCATCTCCCAGGCACTCAAGGAAGGGGGCATCCCTCATAAATACAGTGAACTCGCTGCCGGTCATCTGATAACCAGCACCGTCTTCAATAAACCCGACATTCACGACTGGCTCTTTCGCCAGCGGCGCAAGTGACCATCGAAACCGGGGCTATCCTCCAGTCCCTGCAGGACCGTACAAATGCCTGCCCTCCCGGGCTGCCTTGTGAGCCTCATGAGTGTCCTGGGCCGCCCCGGGGTCTCCCTGCTGCTTCATCCAGCGATCCAGTTCGGCACTCAATCTCTTCTTGATGGCCGCATGCTCCGGGTCCTCCGCCAGGTTCTTCATCTCATAGGGGTCGCTTGCGGTATGGTAGAGCTGCTCCGCCGGCCGGCGCATGTAACGGCGCACAACCCTGTAGGTATGACTGTTTTTCCAGGAATCCCGGACCCAGGTCGTCCAATAGGGGTTGTTGAGGACTCCCGTTCCCTTCATTCCCATCAGGTGCTTCTCGATGTAAATCTCCTCCGGGAGAAGGTTTCGGATGTAGCGCCACTCTCCATCAGTCACTGTCCGGATTGGATAGGGCGGACCTTCCGGGATGTTGTTGTGCACCCCGTAGGCGTAATCGCGATGCCTGTCCGCCCCGGTAGTCAGCACCTTCGTGAACTCCATTCCATCGAATCCCTTCGGGTCCGGCGCCTCCCCCGCGAGGGCCAGGAACGTCGGCACCAGATCCGCATAGTGGACCATGGCCCTTGTCCGGCGGCCTGCGGTGATCACTCCGGGCCAGCGGGCGATGAGCCCGGTATGAATCCCGGTATCCCAGTTCGTCCATTTGCATCCGGGAAACTGCGAACCCTGTTCAGAGGTAAACAGAACCAGCGTATTTCCTGCCTGACCACTCTCCTGCAGCACCCTGAGAATCTCCCCGACCTGCCCGTCCATGTATGTGATCTCGGCAAGATAGGAAGCGAAGTCCTGCCGGGTCCGCGGAGTGTCCGCCAGATTGGGAGGCAGTTGGAGCTCGGCGGTCGGATATTTCGATCGGTCGCCCATGACCCAGGGGACGTGCGGCTCCACCAGGGCCACCACAAGGCAGAAGGGGTTTCCGCCCTTCTGCACCATGAAGTCCCTGAGGCCCGACAGGACATGCTTCCGGGTCGGGTTTCGTACGCAATTCGAGTCAAACCCGGGAACCTCCTCAAAGGGAAAGGCCTCCTTCGGCTTGACGTGCACCTTCCCGGCCAGCCCCACCCGGTAGCCGAGGCGCCCAAGGTGCTGCGGCATGCTGGTCACCGAGTTCCGGCTCGCTGAATGATTCCACGCACAACCATTCCGGGTGGGAAACTGTCCCGTGAAGAGTTCTGCGCGGCAGGGCTGACACATCGCTTCCGCGAGATAGGCCCGTTCAAAGACCAGTCCCTCCCTTGCCAGCCTGTCGATATTCGGCGTCCTCGCATTCCTGCCCCCATAGACAGGCAGGTCGTTGTAGGTGCAGTCATCAGCCATGATGACGAGGAAATTGGGCAACTCCTTCGCCCCGAGACAGGCAGTCGAGGCAAGAAGGAGGACAAGCAGGCTTCTCATGGCGGCCTTCTAACGCACCGGCAACCGGCTCAAAAGGGTATTGTGAACCCCCGGCTCCGCGAAAAACAACCTGCACCGGACGAGCCTTCCCTCCCGCAATCTCCGTCCAAGGGGATTCCTGATTGTTTAACCCGCTGCCGGCTTGGCATTCTTTTTCCGGTTATTCCTCCTCGGCTGGCGCCCTGCTGGGCGGTCCTCAGGCTCCGGAAGCCTGTAGAATTCACGGAGGCGTTTCAGCTCTTTCTTGAGGGCAGCCTCGATCTCGGAATAGCCGGACTCCCCATAAACGCTTTTGAGCTCCTCCGGATCCCTGGCAAGGTCAAAGAGCTCCCATTCCTCCTTGTGATAGAAATGAATGAGCTTGTGCGCACCGGTGGTCACCCCGAAGTGCCGCGCCACGCTGTGGGCTCCTGGAAACTCATAGTAGTGATAGTAGAATGACTTGCGCCAGTCCCCCGGAGTCTGGCCCTTGAGAATAGGAACGAGACTGCGTCCCTGCATGTCGGCCGGAACCTTCACCCCTGCGGCATCAAGAAATGTCTCCGCGAAATCGAGATTCGAGACAATGTCCTCGTTGACGGAACCGGGCTTCGTCACCTCCGGCCACCGGATCAGCAGGGGAGTCTTCAGGGACTCCTCATACATCCAACGCTTATCGTACCAGCCGTGCTCTCCGAGGTACCAACCCTGATCCGAGGAATAAATGACGATCGTATTCTTCGCGAGACCACTCTCCTCGAGATAGTCAAGAATCCGGCCGATACCGTCGTCCACCGATTTCACGCAGCGGAGATAGTCCTTCACATAGCGCTGATACTTCCACTTGATGATCTCCTTCTCAGTCATGCCGGGCTCCGCCTTCCGGAATGCCTCGTTCTTCGGACCATAGGCCGCATTCCACTTGGCGGCCTGCTCCGCATTGAGACCGCGCGGCGGGCCCAGCTTGAGGTCATTCGCCCCAAGATGCCGGCGAATCGTCATGGTCTGCTCGGAGGCGGCCGAGGTGCGTCCCTTGTAATCGTCCCAAAGGGTCTCGGGCTCCGGAATTGTCTTGTCGTCCAGCCAGTTCAAGTACTTCGGCCCCGGCTGCCAGTTGCGGTGCGGAGCCTTGTGCTGAGTCATGAGCATGAACGGCTTCTTCTTGTCCCGGCTCTCCTTCAACCACTCGAGAGTCAGGTCCACGATAATGTCGGTCGTGTAGCCCGTATGCCGGCGTTGCGCCGGACTTCCGTCCTCCTGCCGGTATTTCATCGGCGGGTTGTAGTAGGGGCCTTGCCCGATCAGGACCTCGTAGTGGTCGAACCCGGTGGGCGTCGAGCGCAGGTGCCACTTGCCCAGCATGGCGGTGGTGTAGCCCGCCTTCTGCAGGAGCTTGGGAAAGGTCTGCTGTGCTCCGTCGAAGGTGTTCCCGTTGCGGATGAATCCATTGAGATGGCTGTACTTCCCCGTGAGAATCACCGCCCGGCTCGGTCCACAGATCGAGTTGGTGACATAGCACCGGTTGAACCGCATGCCTTCCTTCGCGATGCGGTCCATGTGAGGAGTACTCATCCGCGAGGGGTCGTAGGCGCTCAGGGCCTGTTCGCAATGATCGTCGGTGAAGATCAGGAGAATATTGGGACGATCGGCAGCAGGAAGCGGGGCACCCGTCAGGGCGAGCAGAAGCAGCGGCAGGAGGCGTTTCATGAGACCCCTAGGACGCCAGTCGAGTTTCGAAAAGTCAAAGATCAAAAGGGCGAAGGCCACCGGCTTCCGATCCATCGCACCGTTGACTAAAGTTTCGCAGGATCCAGAACCACATGCTTCACCGAGCGCCTGAGGTAGGTGTATGTTATGTGCACCATGCCGTCCCTGCTCTGGATCACTGCAGGGTAGGAAAACTCGCCCTCCCGGCGCTCCAGGGTCATAACCACGTCCCAGCGCTTTCCATCCTCGCTTATCGCCACGTTCAGCATCTCCCGGCTACGCGGCTTCGACCTCCTGGTAGTGTGATTGTAGACCAGGAGTTGCCGTCCATCCCCGAGGGTAACCGCATCCGTCCCGGCACTGGGGTTCGGGAGTTCCGTCGCCTTCATCCTGCTCCAGGTCCGGCCTCCATCCCCGGACCAGCTCTGCGCGATGACCCCCTGCCGACTGCGACACAGGATCTGCATCCGCCCATCCGCATGGGTTAAAATGCTGGGCTGGATCGCCCCGAAATCCTTGCCATCATGGATCGGTCCGATCACCTCCCAGGACCTGCCCAGGTCGGTCGTCCTCTCAAAGTGCACCCGCCAACCCGCGTGCTCGGAACTGCTTCCACACAGGATCGAGCCATCCTTCAGTTGAATCGGCTTGTTTTTCACTGGCCCGAGGAGATGCCCGATCCCGGCATCCTTCCCCAGCTTGTGGCGGTCCTCCCAGGTCCTCCCGTCGTCCCGTGACGTCATCATCATGCCCCACCACCTGCTTGGGCTGGGACCGACCTTGTAGAAGAGGAGAAGTGGAGCCTCCCCGGAAGGGTCTCCCGAAAACTCCGGCTTGAAGAGCACCGGGTTCCAGCAGGGATATTCCCTGTCCTCTCCTTCAGCACCACTGGCCACCCTGACCGGCCTGCCCCAGTCCGTGCCGTCGTGGCGCGAGACCCAGATCCCCACGTCGGGGCTCTTTTCATGTCTCCCCCCGAACCAGGCAGCCACCAGCCCGCTCCCCGTTTCCACAATCGTCGAGGCGTGACACTGGGGCGTGGGCCTGTTGTCGAGTTCGTAGATCAGGCCGGCGGAGAGCAGGGCCCCCGTTTCGGGCGTCGCAAGGGGCGGAATGTTTCCCTCTGCCGCAACCGAACAGGATCCCAGGAGCGGAAGGGCAAGAGCACCAAGAATTCCGCAAGCCGGGCCTGTTGGGGATTTGCGCATGGCTCTTCACCCTTCCAGATCGATCTCCGCTTGTAAACCTCTACGGACGCACGATCACCTGCTTCGGCATCCTTGCCCCGACTTGCTTCAGGTATTGGTGCAGATCCTTTTTCAAGGTCGCAGCTTTCTCCGGAAAGGTTCCGGAGAGGTCCCGCGTCTCCCCGGGGTCCACTTGCAGATTGTAAAGCTCCTGCCGGTCATCTTCGTAAAAGTAGAGAAGCTTGTGACTGCCACGTCGCAGGGCGGAAACGGGCCGGGTCTGGCTTACCGCAAAGTCATTAATCCCAATCCCGGGTTGCATTTCAGCAAACTTCCTTCCCTCGGGATGGTAATAGGGAAAGTGCCAGTAGAGGGAACGATCAAAGCCTTTCCCGGGATTCCGGAAAAGGGGGCTGAGAGGGCGGCCGTCCAGTCCCTCTTCCAAGCCTGCCGGTTTTCCAGCCAGCTCCGCAAACGTGGGGTAGAGGTCATAGGCGCAAACCGGCTCCGGACAGACTGTTCCCGCCGGCAACCGTCCCGGCCAGCGAAAGAGAAAGGGCACCCGGATGCCTCCCTCGTAGAGATTCCACTTCGAGCCCCGCAGCGGGGCATTGGACGCATACTCGGGGTGCCCCCCGTTATCGGACGTGAACACCACCAGGGTCTCCCCTGCCTTCCCGGCATCCTCGAGACCTCTCAGCAACTCGCCGATATAGTGGTCCAGAGTATCCACGAAGGCGGCATACTTGATGCGTTGATTCCTGTTGACGACCCCGGGTGGGATTTTATCCCGGTACTTGTCCAACAACCACACCGCCGGTGTATCAACTGGCGTGTGCACATAATAATGCGAGAGGATCGCGAAAAAGGGCCTGCGGTGCGGCAACTCGAGGAAACGCACCACTTTTTCGGTCAGTGTGTCCGGGGGATAAGCTCCCTTCCGCGGAAGAACCGGGGGACGGTTCCGCCCCCGGTAGGCATAGGGGTGACTCCCGAACGTGTCTTCCGCGGTGGCGAATCCCTGGCGTTGCGGCCCATGGGTTGGACTCCATCCCAGGTAACGCTGGTAATGGGCATTGAGGTGCCACTTGCCGAACCAGGCCGTGGCATACCCAGCCTCCTCCATCATCTCACCCATCGTCCGTTCCCCCAGTGGAAGATTCAGCGTATAGGGTGGCGCCTCCAGGGAAACCCGGGGGATGAGCGATTGCCGGCCCGCCTGGCCCTTGGTCACGAATTCAAATCCCAAGCGCGCCGGCGACTTGCCGGTCAGGATGCTCGCTCGTGAGGCGGAACAGATCGGGGCGGGCGCATACCCGTGGCTAAACCCCAGCCCATCCCTTGCCAGGGCATCCAGGTGCGGAGTTTCATGCCAGGGATGCCCATGGCATCCCAGGTCGGACCACGCCAGATCGTCCGCAAGGATCAGGAGGATGTTCGGCCTGCCACCCTCCAATCCCGCGGGAGTGCCCCTGTCCCCGGCCACCATCATACCGGTCAGGGAGACGACCCCGGATAATGCGAGCCATACTATTTTCACGGGACCGCAGGATCTCCGCCATTCGGTCAGCGGAAAAGCAAAACCGGCTTCCGCATGCAGAAAACTGAAAGTGCGTGAACCTGTCTCCCGTTTCGTGAACAATCGCGTAGCTCATGACCCATTCCCTGCCCGCTGTCCTGGCCGTGGCTCTGAGCTTCCTTCCTGCCGCCGGGGCAGCGCCTGCGAGCTTCGGATCCAGCGCGGCCGCAAGGTCCGCTTCCTCTTTGACAACCCGGACCACCAGATCCACAACGTCGTCATCTGCAAACCGGACAGCAGCGGCCTGGTCGGTGCGCTTGCCGACAAGATGGCTCTCGATCCCGGGGCTCACGAACACCAGTACGTTCCCA
>CAWWCX010000127.1:0-9635 GCA_963935445.1 uncultured Roseibacillus sp. | reverse complement strand
GCCGCAGCTTTCGCTTCGTGGAAGGCCCTGTCTTCGCCAACATGATTCTGGCGGACGAGATTAACCGGACTCCACCCAAGACTCAGGCAGCTCTTCTGGAGGCAATGCAGGAACACCACGTTACGGTGGGTGAGAAAACCTGTCATTTGCCCAAGCCTTTCTTTGTGCTGGCGACCCAGAACCCGATCGAGCAGGAGGGGACCTACCCCCTTCCGGAGGCCCAGCTTGACCGTTTCCTGTTCAATATTGTGGTGGATTATCCCGACGGCGAGGAAGAGCGTGAAATCATCCGCCGGGTCACGAGTCCCGGTGAAGGCGAGGTCAAGGCGCTCATGAGTGCCGAAGAAATCCTGCAACTCCAGGAAATCGTCAAGCGTGTGCCGGTAGGCGATCACGTGATTGATTTTGCGGCTGACATAGCGCGGGCCACCCGGCCAAATTCGGGAGAGGCACCCGAATTCGTCAAGGAGATGGTCGGATGGGGCGCCGGACCGCGGGCGGGGATCGCTCTTGTCTCGGCGGCCAAAGCCCACGCTGTTCTGCGGGGGCGCTTCCACGCAACCACGGGAGATGTTGCCGCGGTGGCCCACCCCGTGCTGCGCCACCGGGTCTTGACGACCTTCAATGCGGAGGCCTCCGGAGTGACGAGTGACAGTATCGTGAAGATGCTGCTCGAACACCTGAAGCCGAAGGAAGATATCAAGATCTAGGGATCGTTTGCGCGTCTGAGTTCAGAGGGCGCGGTTCATGAATTACTGGTTGTTCGCTATCGGGAAAGACCACCTGCTGTATGCCCGCGATTGAAGTGCCCGAGTCGATGAAGCTCCTGCCCCCGGAGACCATGGGCGTCATGCGGCGGCTGGAATGGCTGGCGCGCAAGCGGATGCAGGGAACGCTGACCGGCAGGCACACCAGTCCGGACAAGGGCTTTTCAGTCGAATTTGCGGAACACAGGGAATATACCCCCGGTGACGACCCGCGTAACCTCGACTGGCGGGTGATGGCCAAGAGCGACCGCAATGTCATCAAGCAATACATCGAGGAGACCAATCTGCGGGTCACGGTGGCGGTCGATATTTCGGGATCGATGGCCTACTGCGGGGACGAGGCCGCTTCGGTGGATGAGGAGGCCATGTCCAAGTTTTCCTACGCGCGGTATCTGGCAGCGGCCCTTTCCTACCTCTTCATCAAGCAGGGTGATGCGGCGGGTCTGGTGACCTTTGATTCCAAGGTGCGCTCCTACCTGCGCGCGGGAAGCCGGCCCAGTCAGGTGCGGAGAATCGTGGATACGCTGCACGAATCCGAACCGGGGGAGGAAACCAAGGTCGCGGACGTCCTGCACGAAGTGGCCGAGCGGATTCACAAGCGTGGACTGGTCATTCTCATCAGTGACTTCTTTGACGAACCGAAGGATGTCATCGAGTCACTGCACCACTTTGACTTCCGCCAGCATGAGCTGGTCCTCCTGCACGTCCTCGCGGACGAGGAGCTGACCTTTCCCTTCAAGGCCTTCCAGCGATTCCGTGACCTGGAAGGGGTGGAATCCATGCTCCGAATTGATCCGCAGGCCATCAGGGCCGCCTATCTGGAGAAAGTGCGTGATTTTGTGAAGTCGATGGAGGCTGCCAGCGGAAAACTGCAGGCTGACTATGTGCCGGTGAACACCAAGACGCCGTTGCGTGATACCCTGCTGCGTTACCTCGGGAGGAGAATGAATGCGAAGCGTTAAGGGGGCGGCGACTGATAATTTGAATTGGGGGACCTGACCACGGATCACATAAATGCTCTTTCTCAATCCATGGCTGCTGATCGGACTCGCAGGAGTTCTGGTGCCCATCATTCTGCACATGATGAGGCGTCAGTCGGCCAAGCCCCTGGACTGGGGGGCGATGCGGTTCCTCTTCGATACGGTGGCGATGCGCAGGCGCCGGATGGAGTGGGAGGACATGCTCCTCATGGCGGCACGCTGTCTTCTCATCGCCCTCCTTGCCCTGGCTCTGGCGCGTCCGTTTGTCCCGCCGGATTCCAGTATTCCGTGGATTTTCGTCCTGCCGCTCGCCTTGCTGGGGGTTGCAGCCCTTGGAGCTTCCTTTGTCCTGAGCAAGGCGGCCGCGCGCTGGCTCACGAGGGCCCTCGCCCTGCTTCTTCTCCTTTGTGGAGCCGCGCTCATCCTGTTTGAGCGGCATCTCAATCTCAAGCGGTTTCAGAATACCGGGAGCCGGGACATCGCCCTCGTGATCGATGCTTCCACCTCGATGGAGATTCCCGGACCGGATGGGCGCAGTGCCTTCGAGCAGGCGGTGGAAGAAGCAATCCTCCTGGTCAAGGAAGCGCCGCGTGGCACCGCCTTCTCCGTGATCCTGGGTGGCCCGGCTCCGGATGCGGTCACGGGTGCGCCGCTGACTCACCGCGCAGACGTCATCGAGGTGCTGGAAAATCTCAAGCCGGTGGGCGGGCCTTTCCGGGCCCACGATGCGCTGGGCGTGAGCCTGCTCAACCTGGCGCAGGGGTATCACGCCGCCAAGGAGATCGTGGTTTTCACCGACAGCCAGCGCATTGGTTGGCGCCTGGACAGCCCCTCGGCCTGGAAGTCATTTGGTGATGCGGTGGAGGGCCTGCCGAGGCCTCCCAAGCTGCTGGTACGAAGTTTTCCGCCGCCCGGTGCCCTGCGGAACGTGGCGGTTTCCGGGATTGGTCTTTCCCGAGAGGTCGTGGGAACAGATCGAGAGGCGACCATTCGCGTTACCGTCGAGAACACAGGCACGGAGGCAGTCACCCCGGCTCCCTTGGAAGTTCTGGTCGGTGAGGAAGCGCTGGAGCCGGTTGCGATTGGGCAACTGGCGCCCGGGCAGGAAGAAACCCTCGAGTTGCGCCACCTTTTCAAGGTGCCTGGGCCGACAGTGGTGAAGGCTCTTCTTGATTCCAGCGATGACCTGCCGGTGGATGACGTGCAGGAGCTTGTCGTGGCAGTCAAGAAGCGCCTCCCCATCCTTCTTGTGGATGGCAACCCGAGTGGCGGTTTCTTTGAGCGGGCAGCCGGCTTCACAGCTCTCGCTCTCGCTCCTTCCGCCGAACTGGTGGCCGGCAACAAGCCGGAGGAAAACTATCTGATGGAGCCGACCGTCCTGCCTGCCCCGGAGATCACGGGCCTCGATGACCTGGAGGCCTACCGCGTCCTGGTTCTCGCGGACGTGGTGCGCCTGCCGGCCCGGATGGCGGAGCTGGTGGCCTCCTACGTGGCGAACGGGGGTGGGCTTCTCATCCTGGCAGGACCGCGGGCTGACGAAGGTTTCTACAATGGATGGGAGGGCCCGGCCGGGGCCGTTTGTCCCGTAGACCTGGGAGCACTCGTAGCCGATCCGGAGGGCGTGCATCCTGCTCCTTCCACCTTTGATCATGAGACCCTCGTGCTCTTCAAGGACGAGCGAGCGAGTGACCTGGGACAGGCGAGCGTCTCGAGCTTTCGCGAGGTGACCGCAAACCGGGCGGGAACCTCGGTGGGTGCCCGCTATACGAATGGCGAACCCTTCCTCACGGGGCGCAACTACGGGAAGGGCCGTATCCTTCTCACGACCTCTGGCTTCGACATCCGGACCGGAAACCTCACGACCAGGCAATCATTCGTGCCCCTGGTCCACGAGCTTGTCACCTGGCTGGCTGGTGCGGGCGGAGTGAATCTCAACGTGGATGCGAGCTGGAGTCCTGCTCTGGCCCTGCCCGGTGGTGGTGGTCTGATGGGAACCTACTATCGTTCGGATGATGAGCGACGCGGGATTGCGATCGAGCGTGTTGATCCCACAATCCAGTTCGACTGGAAGGACCGGGCGCCCTACCGCGGGATGAACCGCGATCGGTTCAAGATCCGGTGGGAGGGACACATCATTCCTCCGGTAACTGGCAATTACCGCTTCCGGATGCAGGTGGACACCAGGGCCATCCTGAAAATCAATGGACGGACCGTGATGCGGGCCCAGAGCCGGGGCGAAAGTGGGCAGGTCAAACTGGAAGAGGGCACCCCGGTGCCTGTCGAACTCGATTTTGAGGAAGAGCGGGGGGACGCAATCATGAAGCTTTTCTGGCAGGTGCCGGGAGGAAAGATGGAGCCCATTCCGGCCCGGGCTCTGCTTCCCCTCAGTGAAGGGCGGGACAACGCGGTGGTGGGGACGAGCAGTGCGGTGGACCCCCGTGGGCAGTCGCGAAAGGTCAGCCTCTCGATCGGTCGGAGGGGGCGTGTCCTGCAGCTTGATGGAGCGGCTATTCCCGGCCTTTATCAGGTGAAGGTTCCGGACCAATTGCGGGAGGAGATCGAGGAGCTGGAGAGCGGGGACGTGCCCCTCGTGGTGCGCCGTGACGTGCGCGAAAGCCGGCTGGGTCGTCTCGGGGAGGAAGACAAGGAACTTATCCGGAACAACATCGACCTGGTCGAGGCTCGCTCAGTGAACGATGTGCTCGCGGTGCTGAGTGGGAAGGGCTTCGGCAAGGAGCTGTGGAAGATTCTCGCCGTCGCGGCCTTCTTCCTGCTCCTCCTCGAGGTTGCGCTCGCGCGCTGGATATCCAAGTCACGGCGTACGGCGGAGGATGTTAAGGTGGAGTTTGAGGAGAAAAGCGGTCCTGATCTCGGGATGCTGGACAAGATGAAAGGACTCAAGAAAGCGGGATGAACGGTGGAGTGATGGCGTTGATTCGGGGTCCCGTTGTTTTTGCGGTGGCCTGGATCCTGATGGAACTGATGCGGAACGTGCTCCACCTGGGGACGGGTTGGCCGCTGTGGACCATCGCGCTCATCACGGCGGTGGCTGTTGAGATCATCATTGTCCTCTACCGCTACGAGAAGAGTGCGGTCGGGCGAGGCAAGGGCCGCTGGCTCACTGCCCTGCGCCTGGTCGCGCTGGTGGCGCTGGTCTGGATGCTCCTTCAGCCGGTCTTCAGCCGGAAGGTGAACCGTGAACTCGAGCAGGAGGTGATCGTGGTGATGGATGACTCGGCTTCGATGGACCTTGTCGACCCGGGACAAACCGAGTCGCGCTACGACATTGCTGCGGATGCCATCAACGAAAGTGGTCTGTTTGATGAATTGGAGGGGAAGGTGGGTGTGCGGATCGTGCGGGCGGCCCGAAAGGCCCTCGACGAGGGGGAGGAAGAAGCGGAGGGCTGGGACCAGGCCACGGATTTGGCCAATGCGATGACCACGGTGCTGGAGCAGGTGCCGCCGGACAACCTGGCCGGAATCGTGATGGTCAGCGACGGCCGGCACAATCGGCCTGCCCGGGTGGAGGACATCGCACGGCGTTTTGGCATTCTGGATGCTCCCATCGGGGTAGTAGCGATCGGGAGCGAGACTCCGCCGCGGGATGCCGCGATCCTGGAGGTGCGTTCTCCAGATGCGATTCACCTGGGAGACCGGTTGCGGGTGACCACGGTTCTGAAGTTTGACGGCTACCGGGGACGCCGGGCCAAGGTGCTCCTGAAGAAGGGAGAGGAGATCGTTGATGAGAGGGTCATTTCTGTTCCCCAGGATCGCCACCGGGAAGAGGTCAGGTTCAATGATGTGCCCGAAGCGGATGGGATCAACTCCTACACTGTGGAGCTGGAAGACCTGGGGGAGGAGTTCTTTGACAAGAACAACAGTTGGCAGTTTGAAACCGCCATCACGGATGCGCGTACCAACGTGCTCATCGTGGACTCGCATCCACGATGGGAGTTCCGTTACCTTCGCAATCTCTTTTACGGACGGGACAAGTCCATCCACCTGCAATACGTGCTGCTCGAGCCGGATACCATTCTGGGCCAGCAGCCTGCACGTATTCCGGCCTCCGCGGCGCGGAAGTTCGGGGACGCCCAGGCGACCCTTCTGCCCGAGAGCGAGGAGGAGTGGCGGAAGTTTGATGTGATCATCATCGGAGACGTGCCGCCGGATGCCATCGACGAGGCGACATGGCAGACGATCCAGAGTTGTGTAACCGAGCGGGCCGCGCTCCTCGTTGCGATCGCTGGGCCACGGCACATGCCACACGGGATCAGTTCTCAGACCGCGCGCGGGCTTCTGCCGGTGAATTACACTCCAAGCCGCCGGACTTACTTCGGCAGCAGTGCCCCTCCGTATCGGCTGGTCCTGACTGCAGAAGGCCGTAATCATCCGATCACCGCGCAATCGGACAGCCGTCTTGAGAATGAGCGCTTATGGGGTGAGTTTCCAGACTTCCGCTGGCGGCATCCCCTCCTGACCGATCAGGACAAGGATGGTGTTCCGGATGGATCAGTGAAGGAAGGGGCGGATGTCCTGGTGGTGGCCTCGAGCGAGGAGGATGCCGATATCTCGGTAAACGACGCATCTGATCTCAACAACGCTCTCGCGCGGCTGGCACAGCGCAAGGCTCGGGAATCGAGAAATGCCCTCCTTTTGGCGCAACAGGTCGGCAACGGGAAGGTGGCCATGCTCCTGACCGACCGGACATGGCGCCTCCGGGAGGGAGTGGGTGATGTCTATCACCACCGCTTGTGGGGACAGCTTGTCCGTTGGGGGGCAGGCCCCAACCTGCGCTCCGGCACGGCCTCGGTGCGGTTGGGAACGGACCACCTAAGTTATACCGGAGACGACAAGTTACAGATAACAGCGCGGCTCTGGGATGCTGCGAAACTGCCCGTGCAAGATGAATCCCTGAAGGCCGAGGTGTGGCGGGATGGCGAAAAACTCGCCACCGTGCAGATGAGCTACCTCGAGGGCTCCCCCGGCCTGCACTCGGCGCAGGCCGGGCCCTTTCCCGGGTCGGGTGATTATCAGATCAGGCTGGAGGGGAAAAAGGTGGAGGATCTCCTGGAAGCGGATGGCGAGGGTAACGTTTCGACTGCTTTCCGGGTCGTGGGGGCGATGAGCCCTGTTGAACTCTCCGAGACCACGCTCAACAGACCCCTTCTCGAGACTCTGGCAGAGCTTTCGGGTGGCCGGGTGGTTGCCCCGGAGGAGTCCCTGCAGCTTGCCGGCCTGTTTTTGACTGGAGAAGAGACCCGCGAAGAGCTGCGGGAGACCCGGCTTTGGGATCATTGGGCACTCCTGGTCTTGTTTTGTGTGCTGTTAACCTCAGAATGGGTGATTAGAAGAGGGAGTGGACTTCCGTAAGAATGAGGAAACTCCCGAAGAAACCAGGGTTCTGCGTGTCCTAGAGACAGGGAATGGGCCCCACTACCTCCAGAATTAGATGAGTTCAGATCTTCCACAGGAAATCACAAAGCCCCTGCGGGCCCTGCTCGGACGGGTGCGCCGGATGCAGGTTCTTCGCGGTGTGGCTGCCGTCGCCACGATCCTCCTTGGCGGGCTCCTGCTCTCCATGGCGGCTCATCTTGTCCTTGCCCCCCTGCCGGTTGTGGCCAGCTGGGGGTTGCTGGGAGCGATTGTGGTGGGAACACTCTGGGCTGGCTGGCGCTGGTTCATCAAGCCTCTCCGGAGCAGGATTACCCTGGTTCAGATGGCGCGGTGGCTGGAGACCCGGCACCCTGAGATTCAGGAGAGAGTGAGCACGGCTCTCGAGCTTGCGGGAGATGCCAGCGGGGGAGTTTCGGAATCCCTGCTCGAGGAGTTGGTGACCGAGGCGCAGGGGGATGTTCGGGAAGTTGACCCCAGCAGGGAAGTGCGTGCGCGCCGGGCCAAGCGCTGGCTCTGGCCGGCCACCGGATTGGCCGCAATCTTCGTCCTGGTGTTTGTTATCTTTCCCGGCGAGGCGCAGCGCCTTCTGGTGCGTGCAGTTGCCCCCTTCAGCGATCTCGGAAATGCCGGAGCGGTGCGTTTCAGCATAGATCCCAAGGATATCAGGGTTCTCGAGGGTGACGAGGTGAAGATTACAATCGCCTACTCGGATTCAGAGGCTGAGGAGCTTATTCTCATCATGGACCGGGAGGGAGAGGAGCCACTTACCGAGACGCTCAAGCGCGCTGGTGTGGAGGACGGAGTGAGCCGCTTCGATTACCGGCTTCCGGCGGCAAAGGAGAGCTTTCACTATTATGCGCAGGTCGGAAAGGCGCAGAGTGACGGCTACGATGTCACGGTTTCTCCGCTCCCGCGTATGGAGAAGGTGCAGGTCTCGGTAGATTTTCCCGACTACACCGATCAGTCGTCTCAGCGGAGCCCCCTGGGGCGTGGAGTTTCGGCGCTGGGTGGATCTGCAATCACGGTGGAGGGGATGACGACCCCGGGGGTCGAGGGTGGCCGCTTCCTGCTGGACGGTGAAGAGGTCGGCACGGTCAGTGTGGCTGCCGGGTCGACCGGCACGAAGGTCTCGGTCAATTGGACTATTGAGCCTGAAAAGGGCGGACTTGGACAGGTGATGCTCCAGCATGAGCTGGACCGTGAGATCGAGGGCCTGCGCTTTCCTGTCAAGGTGGAGCAGGATGCCGTTCCCAAGGTCGTGCTCGTGGCACCGACCCAGTCGGAATTGCGGTTGCGTCCGAATGAGCAGGTGCAGCTGGAGTATGAGGTTTCCGAAGATTTCGGGGTGGCCAGTGCTGCGATTGATCTCCTGGTGAACGGTAGCGAGGTGGACCCTCTTGTGGCCGCACTTCCGGAACGGGATGCCCTGAGCACGAAGCCTCTCTGGCGCGGCGCAGAACTCATAGCGCTCGGTGCCCTCACGGAAAAATTCAAGAATGCTGACGAGTTGCGTCTTTCGGTGGCGATCACGGATAATCTCCCCGAATCGCTTGGGGGGCCGAACGTGGGGCGTTCGGAATGGCTCATCATCAAGATTGATCGTAATGCCGAGTCGCTGGCGAGGCAGGAGATTCAGGCTCAGCAGAGCGACATTCGCGAAACGATCACAGAAGCGATCAAGGAGGTGCGCGAAGCCAAGGATCGCATGGAGTGGCACAAGAACGAGTTGAAGGAAAACGAATTGTCCGAGCAGGCGGAGCAGCATTTCGCGGAAGCTCGTGAGAAACTTTCCAACGCGCGTGAGCAACTCGAAGAGCTGGCTGAGCGGATGGACAATGGTGTGCAGGCGGCCAAGGCCGAGGATGTGCGTGAAGCTTCACAGCAGGTGGCTGAGTCCCGGGAACGGTTGGAGGACACGCCGCTGCAGGATACACCGGAAGGGCGGGCGGAAGAGCTGGAGCAGGCGCGGCAGGCGGCCGAGAATGCTATTGAGCAATTACAGGCCATTCAGCAGGCAGTCCAGGAAGATGAGGGACGGCTGGAGCAACTTGCGCAGTTGAGTGAACTCGCCCAGCAGGAGAGCGAAATAGCCAGACAGGCCGCTGACAACGAGCAGGAACAGGGAGCGGACGCGGAAGCGAATGCAGAGCTTCAGCAGGCTCAGCAGCAAGTGCAGGATGCGCTTGAGCAACAGATTAACCAGAATCCGGAGGCAAAGGCTGAGGTTTTGCAGAACCAAGCCGATGCCGCGGCCGAGCTTGCTGAGCAAGCAGCTGCCCTGGCTGAGCGTCAGGACGATCTGGCCGAGGCCGCCGAGGCGCAGCTTGCTGCTCAGGAGGATCAACCTCAGGAGGGCCAACCGCAGGAAGGTCAGCCACAGGAAGGTCAACCGCAGGAGGGTCCGCCTCTAGCGTGTCAGCATCTGGAGGTGCACACACTCTCAGGTAATCAGCAATCGGTGGGGGAGGTATCGGTTGGGGCGCTGGGGGTGGGG
>CAWWCX010000126.1:0-9644 GCA_963935445.1 uncultured Roseibacillus sp. | reverse complement strand
TCTAGTACGGTCTCGTGGGCTCGGAGATGTGTATAAGAGACAGAGCTCAAGGTTCCCCGCCGAATCCCAGGAAGAAACGCCCGGCCTGAACATATTGCAGCTCATTCCCCAGTAGGCGCAATGCACAGGCTTGCCACGGACCGAGAGCGCAAGTGTGGTAGTCAGGGTATAACTGCCCAGGGTCCGCTTCGCAGACCTGTGCCCCGAACAGCGCATCCCGCGCAAAAGCGTCCCCCCGGACCCGAAGCAACGCACCCCGGCGAATTCGATGAAAAATGCGAGAAGGGCACCCCCCCCGGCTCAAACTCAACCACGACGTCAACATGTAGCGCCAGGCAATGCCTTTAAGTCGTTTACTCATGAATCGTTCCGGTAAAATACGCACTCCATTCCCTGCAACACGGTGGCTAATTACCTACTCCACCCGCCCCTCAGGGCTGAATTTCTTCCTTCGACGGCCATTCTCTATCGAGACATCCATCTAGGCCGCTGCACCGCCCGGCGTCCCAGTGTCGCAATGTCACTTTTCCGTCAACGGGCAGGCTCCCACTCCCTCCCTCTCTTACCGTCAACTCCGTAAGGACCGGCCGACCATCAAACTGCCAACCCGAGAAACCCCATAAAACTCAGTGCCTGTCAGGAATTCCTCTTTATTCCGTCCCGAATCGGCCTAGCTTCCGGCCATGAATCGATTTCTGCTACTCGCCAGCAGTTTCGCCTGCCTCTCCCCGGTCGCGCTCGCGCAGGAAGCCAAGACAGAAAAGACCACTCCTGCCGCCAGCACGGCAGACACCTACAGGTCGGTTGTGCGTATCGAAGTCGCCACTCAGGTCGCCGATTACCGCACCCCCTGGAATACGGGGCGCTTCGGCGGCGGCACCGGTTCCGGCTTCATGATCGGCCCCAATCGGTTCCTCACCAATGCGCACGTGGTCTCCAACGCCCGCCGGATCCTCATCACCAGGCGCGGATCCGCAAAGAAACATCCGGCCCGCGTCCTTCACATCGCGCACGACTGCGACCTCGCTCTACTCGAGGTGGAGGACGAATCCTCCTTCGAGGGGCTCACCTACCTTGAATTCGGCGGCGTTCCCGCCCTCGAGAGCCAGGTCCGCGCCATCGGTTACCCGGTCGGCGGCGACCGTATCTCGGTGACTCGCGGAGTAGTTTCCCGCATCGATTTTCGCCCCTATTCGCACTCCCGGGTCGACTCCCATCTGGTGGTCCAGATCGATGCCGCCATCAACCCCGGCAACTCAGGGGGCCCCGTCCTCCAGGACGGCAAGGTCGTCGGCGTGGCTTTCCAGGGACTGCGCCAGGCGGACAATACCGGTTACATGATCCCCACTCCGGTCATCAAACGCTTTCTGAAGGACATCGGGGACGGCAACTACGACAAATATGTGGACCTTGGGATCTCCGAGTTTCCTCTCTTCAACCCCGCCATGCGCAAGGCCCTCGATGTCCCCGAGAACGGCCTTGGTGTCATGGTGGCCTCCGTCCTCCCCACCGGCCCTTGCGATGGCGTGATGGAACCCGGAGATGTCCTTCTCTCCATCGATGGCAATCCCATCGATAATGCAGGCAATATCGAGGTCGAGGGTGAGAAGGTAGTCCTGCACGAAGTTGTCGAGCGCAAGTTCGCCGGCGATGAAGTTGATCTCGAATTCCTGAGAAAGGGTGAAAAGAAGCAGGTCACGATTACACTGAAGGCCTTTCCTCACTCACGCATCTACGCCGTTCGCTACGGCGAACGCCCCCGCTTTGTGTTCTTTGCGGGCCTCGTTTTCCAGCCTCTCGATTTCAACCTCTACTCCGCCTACGGGTTCGACAGCCCGCGCGTGCGGAAAATTTTCCAGAACTACGTCCGCGACGCCCTCTTCAAAAACCGCGAGGACGTGGTTGTCCTCACCCGGGTGGAGAGCGACCGCCTGACCTCATTCATTACCGGCTTCAATGGTACCGTCGTGGACGAGATCAACGGAATCAAGGTGAGGAACCTCCGTCACGCCCACGAGCTGCTCTACGCCGGGGACCAACCCGAGTTTATCACCATAAAGTGTAACGGAGTCGCACGACCCATCGTGATCCCGTCCGCTGAAGTCGAATCGGCCAACAAACGCATGATGCAGAAAAACGGCATCTTCCGCTCTCATTACCTCGGCAGCACCCAACCCTCTTCCTGATCTCGATCATGAGCTCGACCCACCCACTGTTCTGCGTCCTCTCCACAGCCCTTGTGCTGCTGGGGTTGTCCGCTCCTGCGGCCCCCGGGGCCCCCGGCACCGAGGTCAAGGGCCTCCTGCGTATCAACACCACCATCCAGAATTACAGTGTTTCCCAACCCTGGGAATTAAACCGGCCACAACGCCGACGCGGTCTGGGAGCCGTCCTCGAGGACGGAAACATCCTCACCACCGGCGAGATGGCTGCCGACTCGTCCTACCTCGAATTCGAGTCTGCGGACGGTGCCCACACCGTGCCCGCTGAGGTGATCGCGATCGACTACGAGGCCAACCTCGCCCTTCTTCAGCCGGAAAAGGATGCAGACGCCGGATGGATCGGAAAACTAGGCACGCTCGGACTCGATGGCCCCGCCAAGATCGATGACAAGGTCGCCATCTGGCAACTGGAAGACAATGGCGATGCCATCCGCACGGAGGGCTCCATCCGCTCGGTCGACTTACTCTCCACCTTCGCAAGCGGGCACTATTTCCTCTCCTACGAGGTCAAGGCCTCCATGCAAAGTGCCTCCAGCAGCTACACCCTGCCCGTAACTCGTAATGGAAAACTCCTCGGTATCCTCACGAGCTACAATTCCAAGGACCAGATCAGCGACGTGGTGGCTCCCGACATCGTGAAACTCTTTCTCGAGGATGTGCGCGATGGCAAACACGAGGGCTTCCCCTCCCTCGGGGTCGCAACGGTGCTGACTGAGGATCCACAGTTCCGCAAGTGGCTCGGACTCACTGACGATCAGGGCGGCCTCTACGTGTCGAGAGTCCTTCCTGGAAGTGGAGCGGATGAGAGCGGCCTGAAGAAGGACGATGTAATCCTGAGCGTGGATGGCAAATCCATCGATCGCCGCGGATACTACGAGGATCCCACTTACGGCCGTCTCTTCTGGAGCCATCTCGTGCGTGGATCAAGGCGGGTCGGCGACAGGCTCCCCCTTGTGATCATGCGGGACGGGAAGGAAACCCGGCTGGAGGCCGTTCTCCGTCGCCCCCCCGAGCCACTCATTCCCAGCCACATGTACGACACCGCTCCCCCTTACCTCATCAAGGGTGGGTTCGTCTTTCAGGAGCTGAGTCGTCCCTATCTCGAGGCCTTCGGAAAGGAATGGCAGAGCCGGGGGCCGCTCGATCTCCTCGATGCACTCAACAATCCGGAGGATTACGAGGAGGAAGGCCGCAAGCGCCTCGTCTTCCTGAGCCGTGTCATCCGTACTCCGGCCACGATCGGATACGACCAGGTGAGCAACCTTATCGTCACCGAGGCCAATGGCCGGAAAATCACTGACATGAAGTCACTCGCCTCCGCTCTTGCGGAACCGAAAGACGGCCTGCACTCCATCCGGATTGACGATATTCCCTACGTTCTCTACCTCGACCCGGAGGCCAGCGACATGGTGGACAAACTCCTCCTCCAACGCGGCCTTCCCACTCTCAGCCGTCTACCCTGACCAGGCCGGGTCAACAGCCCCGCTCCTCGACCGAGGCCCCAACTTGCCCTCTCCTTACCGACTCAGCTCCTCCTGGGTCACGATCTGGATCCCGGCTGCATGAAGGACTGACTGGGCAAACTCGACGTCCTCCACGTGCAATGCCACCATGGTACGTCCTCCCGGGTGAGGAAGGAGCGTGTAGCCGAAGTCGAGGTTCGTTTCCGCCATCCGCAGTTCGTGCAGACACTTCTGGAATTCCGCCGCGGCATGCCGCAACGCCACGACCACCAGATCCGCACTGCTGTGCGGGATTCCCTTCTCGAGAAAGACCTGCTGAGTTAACTCCGGGTCACTGGTAACAATCCGTGCCACCGTCGCATCCCGCGAATCCTGCACACTGAAACCAAGCAGCTCCACTCTCGACTGGTGCAGGAGCTCGATCAAGGCCTCCAGTGATCCCGCCTCGTTCCGCAGAAAGACGGAGAACTGACGGACCGGCGCACCCATCGGGACGGTGGCATCAGAGCGTTCCCCCATCACGTCCTGTTAGAGCATAGCGGGGACTTATCCTCAATCGCTATTGCACTCTTCCCGAAACTTTCGGAGCTCTCTGACCAGGCACTCTCCCCCTTTCACCTGCCAGGCCACTTCATAGTTGAAGACTTTCAGGAAATAAACCCGGCTCTCGTTCTTGTGGAACGCAGGCCGCGCATCGAGGCTCAGAGTTTCGAGGAGAACGGCCTGTTCGACCCTGGTAAGCTTCGCCCAGGGCTCCTCAGCCGCTTCTGCTACCCGTACCGGCAACCTTTCCGGAGCTTCGGAGGACAGTCCGCCCTGCGCCTCCGTGAGACAGTCGGCATAGGGAAGATAAGGCTTCACGTCGAGCACGGCCGTCCCATTCACCAGGTCAACCCCGGATAGAAGCAGAGCTGGAGAATCCCCGGTCTCCCGCTCAATCCTCATCAAACGGCAGGCCGACATCCCAATCCGATTGGGACGGAAAGGAGACCGTGTGGCAAAGACTCCCACCTTCTCGTTTCCGCCAAGCCGGGGCGGTCGAACAGTCAGGCCAGTTTCTTCCTCACCCACTCCATCGAACAGAAAAATCAGCCAGAGGTGGGAGAACTCTTCCAGTCCGCGCAGAGCCTCCTCCCTGCGGTAGTCGGCCTCCAGCACCAGACGCCCGCGGGCCGAGGGCGCCAGACCCGGCTGCCGCGGCACCCCGAATTTATCCTGATAGGGGGTTTCCAGCCGACCTATCGGGCGGAGCATCGTCGATTCCATCACCATGCCGCCACGCTAGCGCGACCTTCTTACCGAAGGCGAGCGAACTCCAAGCCCTCCGGCATCCCCTGCAGCGGCCCCGCATCACCGAGGCATACGTGCTACTTCAGCAGTTTCAACCTGATGTCCTTGAAATGAACAATCATTCCCGGATCGTGCAGCTGCAGCTGGATCATGCCGCTGTGAAGGCGCTTGGCCTCCGGCAGGTGCTCCACGAACTCGGCCGAGGGCTTTCCATTCAGGAAGAACTGGAACTTGTTGCCATTTACAATGATGTGCAGCTCGTTCCAGCCGCCCTTGTTGATATCCTTGGCCGTGACCGCTCCCTGAAGCGGCGTGATGGTGGGCTTGTCATCCTCTGCGATCACCAGGCTGTCGCCCCGGAAGCAGCGGTGCTCGCGGCGTCCCGGCGTATGAAAATCCCATGCCCCCAGGATCTTTCCTCCGATGCCCACATGCCCGATGTCCGCATGGTATCCCTCGAACTTACGTCGCCCCGTCTTGTCCTCGCGTGCCCGGATATTGACTCCGCTGTTTCCCTTCCCGGGGAACCGATACAGAAACTTGAGTTCGAAATTGGCAATCTCCTTGTCCTTGCTGTAGGTGAGATACCCCTGCCCCTTGTCTCCCTCTCCCACGATCATTCCGTCCACCACTCTCCAGGCCTTGTTATTCCGGCTGGGCATTTCCTCCCATCCCTCAAGAGTCTTACCGTCGAAGATGGCCTTGAAACCATCGTTCTTTTCATTGGCCTCCTGGCCAGCGTGAAGCAGAGCCGGGCAGAAGATCACGACGAACGCGAGGAAACTGGACAACGTGTGGTGTAGCATGGTTCCCAGATGAGATGCCTCCCGCTTCCCCGGGTCAAGAACAAGAGGCCTGCATCACGCCATCGCAGGAGTGGTTACTCTTCGCACTGCTCCGGGAGGCCAAGGCAGGACACCCGGCCGGCATCCCGCCCCGGGGAATCGCCGTCATCTCCCCATTCTCCCCGGGGCCAGACGGGCTCCTCATGTCAGCTTGTCACTCCCCGGCCCTCGGCTCCACCGGTGTGCCGTCCCCTCTGCGCCCGGGCCCGAAGATCAGGATGCCCCACCCTGCCAGAAAGGCGACCCCACCAAGCGGAGTGATCGCACCCAGCTTACTGAAATCGGTCAGGGCGAGGGCATAAAGGGATCCCGAAAACAGGACAATCCCAGTCAGAAACGCAAGACAGGCTGCTCGCGAGGGAGCTGGGGAAAACCCGACTACGAGTAACGCCACCGCATGCGTGAGGTGATACAAGACAGCCGTCTCCCAAGTCTCAAGGCGCTCGTTCCTCACCAGGAGATCATGAAGCCCATGGGCACCAAAGGCCCCGAGGCCCACTCCCAGGAAACCGGCAATACCGGCAAATCGAATAACGGTGCTATGGTTCATGTTCGGGCAGGGCCCTCGGGGCGTTCCGGGAATCTACAACCCGGAGCAGGCTGAACAGCGCTTGCTGTCCTGCAGCCGGGGCACGAGGAACAATCCATCCTAAAGGCCGCGCCAAGGTCGAGCACGGAAGCGATCATCACAAAAAAAAACGCCCGGCTCCTTCTTTCGAAGAAGCCGGGCAAATACCTGGCGACGACCTACTCTCGCGGGGCCTTTCGCCCAACTACCATCGGCGCGGCAGCGTTTCACTTCCGGGTTCGGAATGGGACCGGGTGGTTCCACTGCGCTCTGGTCACCAGAGGCCGGGCGTCGGGTGGATCTTTTGTGCACCCAACACACGGCCTCTAGCCACCATGATCAGGTCGCTCCCTGACATCCATGTGAAGAATTCGATCGTTCGTTCTGCCTCCGATCTCTGTATTTTGTCTGTCGTAGTCCTTGGAATTCCCGACTCTCGATCTCGAGAGAGAAGGAATCAAGCCTATCGGATGATTAGTACTGGTAAGCTAAATCCATTACTGAACTTACACTATCAGCCTATCAACGTGGTGGTCTACCACGATCCTCAGGGAGAATTCATCTTGGGAGGAGCTTGGCGCTTAGATGCTTTCAGCGCTTATCTCTTCCGCACTTAGCTACCCAGCAATGCCCTTGACAGAACAACTGGTACACCAGAGGTGCGTCACTTTCGGTCCTCTCGTACTAGAAAGTGAACCCCTCAATTCTCCTACGCCCACAGAGGATAGAGGACCGAACTGTCTCGCGACGTTCTGAACCCAGCTCGCGTGCCGCTTTAACCGGCGAACAGCCGGACCCTTGGGACCTTCTCCAGCCCCAGGATGCGACGAGCCGACATCGAGGTGCCAAACCGCGCCGTCGATATGAACTCTTGGGCGCGATCAGCCTGTTATCCCTAAGGTACCTTTTATCCGTTGAGCGACGGCAATTCCACATTCAACCGCCGGATCACTAAGGCCTACTTTCGTATCTGCTCGACTTGTAGGTCTCACAGTTAGGCGGGCTTGTGCCTTTACACTCGACACGCAGTTGCCAACTGCGCTGAGCCCACCTTCGCGCTCCTCCGTTACTCTTTAGGAGGATACCGCCCCAGTAAAACTGACCGGCTGCCAGGGTCCCCCGGCCGGATAACGGCTCGGGGTTAGATCATCCAATACCAAAGGGTGGTATCTCACTGGTGGCTCCACGACGCCCTAAAACGCCGCTTCAAAGCCTCCCACTTATGCTGAGCATTGAAATCAAATAACCAGTAACAGCTTACAGTTAAGGTCTATAGGGTCTTTCCGTCCTTCTGCGGGTAACCGGCATCTTCACCGGTGTTACAATTTCACTGAGCACCTGGTCGAGACAGCGCCCATCTCGTTGCACGATTCGTGCAGGTCGGAACTTACCCGACAAGGAATTTCGCTACCTTAGGACCGTTATAGTTACGGCCGACATTCACCAGGACTTGGGCTCGGAGCTTCGCCACGAGGGCTAACACCTTACCGTAATCTTTTGGCATTGGTCACGTGTCACATCGTATACGTCGGCTTACGCCTTAGCACAATGCTGTGTTTTTGCTAAACAGTCGGATGGGCCATTTCACTGCGGCCCCCAGAAGGGGCACTCCTTATCCCGAAGTTACGGAGCCATTTTGCCGAGTTCCTTGACCAGGTTTCACTCTTGCGCCTTGGTATACTCTACCCACCCACCTGTGTCGGTTTACGGTACGGGCTCCTTAGCATATGCTGGGGCTTTTCTTGGCGGTTTGTCTGGTGATACGAATTGGCCGTAGCCGCATCTCGGAATTCAATAACCTAGTCACTTTTCAAACCGCGTCCCCCCAGTTTAAGGGTCGGAGGTGCAGGAATATTGACCTGCTTTCCATCGCCTACGCCCATCGGCCTCGGCTTAGGTCCCGACTAACCCCGGGACGAACAACGTTGCCCGGGAAACCTTGGGTTTACGGCGGACCGGGATTTCACCGGTCTTATCGTTACTCATGTCTGCATACTCACTTCCCAGCGCTCCAGGGTCAGTCGCCATCACCCTTCGCTGCACTGGGAACGCTCTCCTACCACGCCATCCTAATGGATGACATCCAGAGCTTCGGTAGCACGCTTATCGCCAATTATTTTCGGCGCAGAGTCTCTCGATGAGTTAGCTGTTACGCTTTATTTAAATGGTGGCTGCTTCTAAGCCAACATCCTCACTGTCTATGAGACTCCACCTCCTTTCCACTGAGCGTACTTTAGGCACCTTAGCTGCTGATCTGGGCTGTTTCCCTTTCGACAATGAAGCTTATCCCCCACTGTCTCACTGCCACGCTCCACCGGACGGTATTCGGAGTTTGATAGGGGTTGGTAGGCGGGTATGCCCCCTAGCCCTTTCAGTGCTCTACCCCCGTCCTTCAGCACGTGACGCTGCACCTAAATGCATTTCGGAGAGAACCAGCTATCACGGGGTTTGATTAGCCTTTCACTCCTACCCACAGCTCATCCGAGCGTTTTTCAACACACAACGGTTCGGTCCTCCACGTGATTTTACTCACGCTTCAACCTGGCCATGGGTAGGTCACCTCCGCTTCGGGTCTACCCCCTGCAACTAATCGCCCTATTCGGACTCGCTTTCGCTCCGCCTCCGGTCCAGAAGACCTTAAGCTTGCCACAGAGAGTAACTCGCAGACTCATTAAGCAAAAGGCACGCCATCACCCCCGAAGGGGCTCTGACACCTTGTAGGCATAGGGTTTCAGGTTCTATTTCACTCCGCTCGCAGCGGTACTTTTCACCTTTCCCTCACGGTACTGGTTCACTATCGGTCGCCAACTAGTATTTAGCCTTACCCCGTGGTCGGGGCAGATTCACGCAACGTTTCACGTGTGCTGCGCTACTCAGGAACTCCACAGGGCCTTCTCAGGTTTCGGTCACGGGTCTGTCACCCTCTCTGGATCCGTTTTCCAAACAGATTAACCTACCGTCGAAGGTCCCATCAAGGGTCCTACAACCCCGGGACCAAAGGCCCCGGTTTGGGCTGTTCCGCTTTCGCTCGCCGCTACTCACAGAATCACTTCGTTTTCTTTTCCTCCGGTTACTGAGATGTTTCACTTCACCGGGTATCGCGTGCCCACTCCTATTTTATTCAGAGTGGGACGACTTCCTATTAAGGAAGCCAGGTTACCCCATTCGGAAATCTCCGGGTCACAGCCTGTGTGCGGCTCACCGAAGCTTATCGCAGCTTATCACGTCCTTCATCGCCTGTTGGCACCAAGGCATT
>CAWWCX010000125.1:0-9700 GCA_963935445.1 uncultured Roseibacillus sp. | reverse complement strand
CTGCGCACCATGTCTTCCAGATCGTTCACTGGCGCCCAGTCCAGCACCCGCGCAGCCTTGTGACCGGCGGCCACCAGGACGGGCGGATCTCCCTCCCGTCGACCGGACTCCACAACCGGGATCTCGTGACCGGTCACCTTGCGGCAGGCCTCGATCACTTCCCAGACCGAGTTCCCCCGCCCGGTTCCCAGGTTGAACGCACCGCTCACCTGACGTTCCACTGCCCTGCGGTGAGCCTCGGCCAGGTCGCACACGTGGACATAGTCCCGCACCGCCGAGCCGTCCGGAGTATCATAGTCCGTTCCGAATACTTCCACCGAGTCACGCTTACCGAGAGCCACGAAGAGGACATTCGGGATGAGATGTGTCTCGACCTGGCGATCCTCACCGAAACGGGTCGACGCACCCGCCGCGTTGAAGTAACGAAATACCACCGGAGTGATTCCGTGCGCCTTCGCAAACCACGAGAGCATGCCTTCAAAGACAAGCTTCGAGTGGCCATAGGGATTGACCGGGTTCTGGGCACACTCCTCGTCAATGGGCACCACAGCAGGAATACCGTAGGTGGCACTGGTCGACGAAAACACCAGCTTGGGAACACCCGCAGTCACCATTGCCTCCAGCAGACTCAAACCACCCAGCACGTTGTTGCGATAATACTTGGCGGGATCGACCACCGACTCTCCCACCAGCACGGACGCAGCATAGTGAATGACCGCCTCCGCCTGATACCCGCGCAGCAGTTCCCCCAGCCGGCGCGTCTCTGCGAGGTCTAGGACTTCAAGTCTGGCCCTCGCATCCACCGCCCCACGATGCCCTTCCTTCAGGTTGTCAATGACGAGCACCTCATGCCCCGCGTTGCAAAGCAGCTCGACGCAGACGCTCCCGATGTAGCCGGCTCCTCCCGTGACAGCAATTCTCATGAACAAACGGAATACGTGCTAAATCACAGGCACCCGACCTTGTCGAGTGCGGCCTCATTCCTTTCTTGAAAGAGATCAGGACCTCCCACGATACTATACCCATGAAATGGAGTGCGTGCGCAACAGCCTGCCTTGTGAGCCTGGGAACCCAGGTCGCGTCCTCCGCAGCCAATCCGCAGCCCAGCCCGGCGGAGCTGAGCTTCTTTGAGAAACGCATCCGGCCCGTCCTCGCAAACCACTGTTACGAGTGCCACTCCGCCGCGAAGAAGACAAAGGGAGGTCTCCGGCTCGACAGCAGGGAGGCTCTCCTTCTGGGCGGGGACAGTGGCCCGGCCATCGTTCCGGGCAAGCCGGACAGGAGCCTCCTCATCACGGCCATCCGGCACACCGATGACGACCTCAAAATGCCGGAGAAAAAGAAGCTTCCGGAACATGAGATTGCCGACCTGACCAAGTGGGTCGCCATGGGTGCTCCCGATCCCCGGACCCGGGAAAGCACTCCGATCGAAACCGCCGGAATCGACTATGAAGAGGGCCGCAGGTTCTGGTCCTTTGTCCACCCAGAAAAGCAACCGGTCCCTGCCGTCAGCAACACCGACTGGCCCCGCACGGAAGTCGACTACTTCGTCCTGGCCGCGCTGGAGGCGAAAGACATGAAGCCGGTCCGTGATGCCGAACGGCGCACCCTCGTACGGCGGCTCTACTTCGACCTCGTTGGCCTCCCTCCCACCGGCGAGCAAATCGAGGCCTTCCTGACGGACAAGCGGTCCACCCCCGAAGCGGTGGCTCATCTCGTTGATCAACTTCTCGACACTCCCTACTTCGGTGAACGCTGGGGCCGGCACTGGCTCGACGTCTCCCGCTTCAGCGAATCCAACGGAATGGAACGCAACTTTACCTATCCTCATGCCTGGCGTTACCGCGATTATGTGATTGCCTCCTTCAACAAGGACAAACCCTACAACCAGTTCGTCCGCGAACAGCTGGCCGGCGACCTTCTGGACGAGGAGGCCGCACCCGGGACCTCACGAGAAGAACGGATGACCGCCACTGGATTCCTCGCCCTCGGCCCCAAGATCCTGAACGAACGGGACAAGGTGGCATTCAAGATGGAGATGGTGGACGAACAGATTGATGCCTCCACCCGCGCCGTGCTCGGCCTCACCGTGAGCTGCGCGCGGTGTCACGATCACAAGTTCGATCCCATCAGCATCAAGGACTACTACGCCCTGGCCGGAATTTTCACCAGCACCCGCACTCTCTACGGCACCAAGGGCGGAAACGGTAACCGTCAGGCCGCCCAGCTGATGGCCATCGGTGACGAGGATCCTTCCGACGCCACAGCCCGCGAGGAGCACCAGAAGAAACTCAAGGCCACCCAGGGAAAGCTGTCCCGGGCCACCAGGCAATACCAGAACCTTAAGAAGCAGAGTGCCCGCAACCGCGGGAAGAACCCCGCCTCATCCTCCAAAAGACCAACCGAAAAGAACAATCCGGGAGGAAACGCCAACGCCGGTCCCGCCAAGCGCATGGCTGACATGCAGAAGCAGATGGCCGCACTCAGGAAAGAGGTTGCCGCCCTGCGCAAAAATGCTCCCCGTGCGGCAAACTTCGCCATGGGCGTGGCCGAGGGGCAGGTTGGTGATTGCAAGATCTGTCTCCGAGGCGACCCCAAGAAGCGGGGCCCCGCCGTCCAGCGCGGCTTTCTCACCGTCCTCCACACGCCCCGGACAGCCTCCATCGCGGCTGACTCAAGCGGCCGCCGCGAATTAGCGGAGTGGATGGTGAGCCGCGACAACCCCCTCGCCGCCCGCGTGATGGTCAACCGCATCTGGCACCACCTTTTCGGAACCGGCCTCGTGCGCACCGTGGACAATTTCGGAAAAATGGGTGAACGACCTGTCAACCAGGCCCTGCTTGACCACCTGGCCGTCAGCTTCATGGAGACCGGCTGGTCCGTCAAAACCCTCATCCGTGAGCTCACCACCTCCCATGTCTACCAGCTTGGCGGGGATCACCACCCCGGAAACTACGAACTCGACCCCGAAAACCGACTGAATTGGCAGATGAGCCAGCGCCGTCTCGGAGCAGAGGCCATCCGCGACGCAATCCTGCAGGCCGGCGGCCAGTTGAACCTCTCCCCCTTCCGTGGCTCGGTCGTTCAACGTCTGGGGGACGTCAACTACGGCCGCAACAACGCCACGGACCTCCTCAGGGATGTTGCCAACCACCGCAGCGTCTACCTCCCCATCATCCGCAACGCCGTCCCTGAGTCACTGCGCGTCTTCGATTTTGCCGAACCCAGTCTCATCGTCGGGCGCCGCCAACTCACCACCGTTCCCACCCAGGCGCTCTACCTCCTCAATGATTCCTTCGTCCTCACCCAGACCGAGGCAATCGCTGAACGCATTCTCAAGGCCAGCCAGGACGAGGCGACGCGGGTCGAACTGGCCTATACCCTCACCCTGTCCCGTCCCGCCAGCACCCTCGAGCGCGAGCGCTCCCTGAAGCTCGTCCGGGACATCAGCGCCGGACTCAGCGCCGGAACCGGACAGGAGCGCCAGCGAGTCGCCTGGGCGACCCTCGCGCAAAGCCTCATCGCCTCCGCCGAATTTCGCTACCTGAACTAGCCTCTTCCCATACAATCATGTCCACCGATCTCAATCTCCTGACCCGCCGCCGGGCTCTTCAGTCCATCTCAGCCGGCTTCGGATACATGGCGTTTGCGGGCCTCGCCTCCCAGGCCGGAGCAAGACCGACCCCTGCCAGCAACCCCCTCGCTCCACGCAAGGCCCACTTTCCCGGCAAGGCCAAGCGCGTGATTTTTGCCTGCATGCGGGGTGGCCCCTCCCACGTCGACACCTTCGATTACAAGCCGGAGTTGACCCGGAACGAGGGCAAGAAAATCGAGAACCGCAAACTCCTGCAGAGCCCCTGGAAGTTCAGTCAGCATGGCGAAAGCGGACTCCCGATCTCGGAACTGTTCCCGCACCTGGCAGGCCATGCGGACGAACTCTGCCTCCTCAACGGAATGTATGGCGATGTTCCCGCACATCCCCAGGCTTTCGTGCAGCTGCATACTGGCAGCTTCCAGTTCGTTCGCCCCTCCATGGGCTCGTGGGTCCTCTACGGGCTGGGAACCGAGAACGCAAATCTGCCCGGCTTCATCAGTCTCTCTCCACCTTCCCGCGTTGGAGGAGCCCAGAACTACGGCAGTGCGTTCCTGCCTGCCCTGTATCAGGGCACCGCAATCGGGGCCCTCGGCCGTCCCATCAAGGATGCCAATGTCCGAAATCTCACAAACAAGCGACTCACCAGCAACTTGCAGCGCCGCCAGATCGAATTCATCCAGGAGATGAATCGGGACCTGAAGGGCCACCCGGGCACCGACAGTCAGATCGATGGTGTCATCAGGTCCTATGAGCTGGCCTTCCGTATGCAGACCGCCGTCCCGGAGGTGATGGATCTCAGCCGCGAAAGCGAGGAGACCAAGGCCCGGTATGGCATCGATCAGAGCGGCACCGATGATTTCGGGCGCCAGTGCCTCCTCGCCCGCCGGCTCGCTGAATCAGGCGTGCGCTTTATCGAACTCGGTCACGGCAACTGGGACCAGCACGGCGGCCTCCGCCGCAACCTCGCCAAGAACTGCCTGGGAACTGACCAGCCCCTCGCCGCCCTGCTCCAAGATCTCAAGGAGCGCGGCATGCTTGAGGACACACTCGTCATCTGGGGCGGGGAGTTCGGCCGTACTCCACACGTCAAAAAGGACGACGGCAGGGATCACAACCACCGCGGATTCACCTTCTGGATGGCTGGAGGCGGCGTAAGGGGCGGAATGCGCTACGGCTCCACCGACGAAAACGGCATCGCCGCGGTGGACAACCGCGTGCACTTCCATGATCTCCACGCCACCATCCTGCACCAGCTCGGCATCGATCACGAGAAGCTTACCTACCGCTATGCCGGCCGCGACTTCCGGCTCACCGACGTGCATGGGCACGTCCTCAAGGACATCCTTTCTTAGCCCCGGGAGCCGCACATATTCTCCCGGAAACTCGCAGTCTTATTCCTCCGAACCCTACTCGGAAGGGTAGGTATTGGACTCCTGTAACCTGTGTTCCCACCCTCCAAGCCCAGATCTCATTGACGAGTTGGCTTGGGGGAACGTAGCGTGTCCAGATCATCCGGCTCTTTCGCCAACCCCCACTTGATCTCATGCCCCCGTTTTCCCGCTTCACGGCGCTTGTGTTCCTCAGCACCCTGCCCCTCATTCTACCCCCCTCTCTGCAAGCTCTCACCGTCCTCGGCACAGGCACTGGAGCCCTTCTCGGCGGAGATCTCACCGATCCGGAAAATGATGGCAATGATAGCAATGGCAGCGGATTCAATTGGCTCTCCACCGCCGCCTCTTCCGAAAACAACTTCGGCGGCGAGGGAGCCCTCGATGTCTTCGACAACCAGGTGGGTTCCGGCAATACCAAGTGGTGCTGCAACGCGCCACCCCAGTGGGTCGCAGTAGAACTCGACAAGCCCTACGTTCTCACGCACTTCACCCTTGCGGCGGGAAATGACGTCCCCGAGCGCGACCCCAATCTATGGTCCATCGAGGGATCCAACGATGGAACGACCTGGACTCCGATCTACCAATGGACCAGCGGAGTCTCTCCCTTTTCCAATCGTCTCGAGGTCATTCGTTTTGACGGAAATGGGGAGGACTTCAATTCTCCTGCTCCCTTCAGCTGGTTCCGTTACCGGGTCACCTCCACCGACAACGGTCATCAGATCAACGAACTGGAACTCTTCGGCGTTCCAGTGGTGGTCTTCAATGACTTCTCGGTCAACAAGCCGCTGATTCCCACCGGTGAACCCGTTACGCTTTCCTGGGACCTCGACCCGGGTGTTACATCCGTATCCATCGACAAAGGCGTGGGCGATGTCACCGCCCGGACAGCCAACGGCATCGGACAGATCACTCTCGATCCCGGCCCCGACAGAAACACCACCTACACGATGACCGCGGTTCATCCGGAATCAACCGCTGCGCAGTCGGTTTCCGTCACGGTCACCAACCAACCGGTCATCAACTCCTTTACCGCCACCCCTGCTGCTATCGCTCCCGGGGGAGGCACGACCCTCCGGTGGGACAGCTTCAACGTCAGCTCCCTCGATCTGAACGGCACCAATGTGACCGGACAGTCCAGCCTGGTGGTGCGACCAACCAGAACCACCACCTTCATCCTGACCGCCAGCAACCCGAATGGCTCCGCCGTCGCCAGCCTGAACGTTGCCGTGGTTGTTCCCGGCGAACCTCTGATCAGCGAGTTCATGGCATCCAACGGCGGAGCGTCCCTCATCGACGAGGACGGAGACTCCTCCGACTGGGTCGAGATTCACAATCCGAGCGCTAACACCGCGCTGCTTGACGGTTACTATCTCACCGACGACCCGGGCGACCTCCAGAAATGGACATTTCCTGCCGTTACCTTGCCCCCTCTCCAGTACCTCGTCGTGTTTGCTTCCGGCAAGGACCGGGTTGCCCCCCTCTCCGAATTGCATGCCAACTTCAGCCTGGATGCGAATGGCGAGTACCTGGCCCTCATCAAGCCCGACGGAGTGACGATCGTGAGCGAGTTCAGCGCAGCTGGCACGGATTACCCGGAGCAGGAAACCGATCTCTCCTACGGCAACTTTGGAAATCCCCCCCAGCCGGGGTATTTCGATACGGCTACGCCGGGAGCCGCAAACACTGCTGGCTTCCTCGGCTTCGTCGCCGATACCAAGTTTGATCTCAACCGCGGCTTCTACAGCAGCCCCCAGTCGGTCACTATCAGCACGGACACCCCCGGAGCATCCATCCGCTACACCACCGATGGGTCCTGGCCTACCGAAACCTCCGGCGCGCTCTACTCCGGGCCCATTCTCATCAACCGCACAACTCCCCTCCGGGCAATCGCCTACAAGGCCGGTCACCGCCCCACCAACGTCGACACGCACACCTACATTTTTGTCGATGATGTCATCACCCAGAATTCCTCCTCCACCCGGTCCGTCTGGGGGTTGCCCTCCAACTGGGATGGCACCTCGCCTGACTACGGCATGAACTCCAGCGTGGTTTCTCTTCACGACCGCACCATTCGCAATGACCTGAGGACCGTCCCCACGCTGTCCATCGCAATGGACTCCGATGACCTTTTCGGCAGCAGTGGGATCTACTCCCATCCCCAGAGCAGTGGAGTCAACTGGGAACGGGCAACCTCACTGGAGCTGATCGATCCTGCCAATCCCGACGGCAGCAAGGACTTTCAGCACAACTGCGGCATCCGGATCCAGGGGGGCGCCTTTCGCAGCTTCGGGCTGACCAGGAAGAAATCCTTCCGCGTCCTCTTCAAGGACATTTATGGACCGAGCAAGCTTCGCTATCCTCTCTTCGGTCCCACCGCCGCCCAGCAATTCGACACCCTCATCTTCCGCATGGAGTCCAATGACGGCTACCAGTGGGGCAACAGGACCAACGTCCAGTATGCCCGCGATGAATTCGGGCGCCGGTCGCAGCTCGCCATGGGCAGCCCTTCTCCCCACGGCCGTTACATGCACATCTACCTCAATGGAGTCTACTGGGGTCTCTACAACATCGTCGAACGGCCCGACGACTCCATGGGAGAAAACTATTTCGGCGCCCGCAAGGAACACTGGGATGGCGTCAACTCCGGCACGGCCACCAATGAGGGAAATACTTCCTCCTGGAACCGTCTCAAGAGCCTGGTAAGTGGCATTCCCAACGCGGGCAGTGAGGCCTCCCGCACCGCCATCTACATGGAAGCCCAGGGACTCAACCCCGACGGCACAGACAACCCGGCAACAGCCGACTATATCGATATCGATAACTACATCGATTACCTGATCGTCAACTGGTACATGGGCAATAACGACTGGCCCCACAAGAACTACTACCACGGTCGTGAACGTGACCTTCTCGATAACGCACCCTTCACCGGCACCCGTAGCAGCAACGGAATGCACTTTTTCTGCTGGGATGCAGAATGGTCCCTGTTTCTCAATTCAAGCAGCGACAAGACCGGCTCGACCTCCGGGGTCGCAGAACCCTATGGAGACCTCCGACGCAGCAGGGAATTCCGCGTGCGCTTCGGGGACCGTGCACACCGCGCCCTGTTCAACGACGGTGCGATGACCCCGCAAAAGTGCCTCGACCGTTACGCCGACATCTGCCGGAACCACCGGAGCATACTCATTCCCGAACTCGCCCGCTGGGGCGATCAGCACGGCACCCAGCGGACCATCCAGCACTGGATCAACGAATACGATCACATACGCGACGACTGGCTCGCCACCCGTAGCCCGGAGTTTGTCAGCGTCCTGCGAGGCGCCAACCTCTACCCCCAGCTCTCGGCGGTCACCTACAGCACACATGGAGGTAACGCCCCTGCCGGCGGAATCACCATGTTCACCGATGCGGACACCATCTATTATACGCTGGACGGCACCGACCCGCGCCTCATTGGTGGGGGAATCCGGCCCGGCGCCCTGAGCGCGACCTTCGGCGGTGGAGGTCCGGCCTCCCAGACCTTCATGACCACCGGGCATTCCTGGAAATACTGGGACGAGGGCACAGACCCGGGAGCCGGTTGGAACCTGGACGGATTCAATGACAGCGTCTGGCCAAGCGGCCCCTCCCAGCTCGGCTACGGTAGCAATAATGAAGGTTCCGGAACCACCTTGAGCTTCGGGCCCAGCTCGAGCTCCAAGTATCCGGCTACCTACTTCCGCACCACCGTGAACATTCCTGATCCGTCGGTCTACGATCACATTCTCCTGCGCCTGAAGTATGACGATGCCTGCGCCCTCTACGTCAATGGAAACCCGGTCGTAGTCACCTCCAATCTCCCCAACGGGACCGATTCCGCATTCAACCAATATGCCAATGGGACCGTTTCAAATGAAGACGCCTGGAAGGACTTCATCATCCCCACCGACAATTTCGTGGCGGGCAGCAACCTTCTTGCCGTCCAGATCCATCAAGCAAGCGGCACCAGTTCCGACATCCGTCTCGACGTCACCCTGCGGGGCGAGGTCGCCCCGGCAGGTGGCGGAAGCAACGAAAGCGACCCGCTCTTCTTCTCTGACCACACCGTCCTGACCTCGCGCTCCTACGATTCCGGCTCGGGCGAATGGAGCGCCCTGAACCAGGCCCTCTACACGGTCAATGTCCTCCCCCCTGACAGCAGTTCTCTGGTGATCTCAGAGATCAACTATCATCCCTTCGAGCCCGTTGCTCCGGGTGAAGTCGCGATTTCGACAGACCGCGACGACTACGAGTTTATTGAGTTTTTGAACGTCAGCGGCGCCACGCTCGACCTGACCGGTGTCCGTTTTGATGCCGGGATTACTTTCTCTTTTCCTGAAAACACTTTTCTTCCGGCCGGCCAGCGCCTCCTGATCGTTCGCAATCTGGCCGCCTTCCTCGAGCGCTACCCCGGTGCGGACTCCTCCAGTATCGGGGGGATCTATTCCGGACGGCTCAGCAATGATGGCGAACGCCTCCTCCTTGCTGGTCCGGATGGCACAATCCTGAACTTTACCTACAACGACCAGCTCCCCTGGCCTACTCCGCCCGACGGGGACGGCCCGGCCATGGTTCTCGTAAATCCATTCGGCAGCCCCACTCCCGACCACAACATCGCTGCAAACTGGCGGGCCAGCACAACCGCGGGAGGCTCTCCCGGCGGAACCAACTCCCGGAGCTTCGCAAGCTGGAAAGA
>CAWWCX010000124.1:0-9754 GCA_963935445.1 uncultured Roseibacillus sp. | reverse complement strand
CTAGTACGGTCTCGTGGGCTCGGAGATGTGTATAAGAGACAGGCTGTATACACCGCCGTTGTCAGCGAGGACTTCACTGATGACGAGGCGGGAGAGGCTCGCATCGACAATCCATGCGCGGGAGGCGGTGGGGCGGTCCTGCCAGACCCCGGCATAAGTACGGCCTTCCACGAAGACGGTATAAGCCCCATTTGATAGCCCGCTGAGACTGATATCAGCGCTCCGCACGGTAGTGTCGCCGGATACGAATCCATCGGGATTCCCGATCTCAAGCTCTTCACTCCAGGGGCCGTCGTTGATCCGGTAGCGGTAGCCGAAAAAGCCTGGCCCTCCGACCGTGAGTGTAGCGCTGTTCGAAGTGGTGAAGGCGGGGGGTTCGCCCGTAATTCGAATCTGGTCCGAGCCCAAGGCGCCGAGGTCTCCGCCGAATGGGCCGGAGCCAAGGGCCGGAGAGCCGGGCAAAAGGGTGAAGTCGCCCCGGTCGGGGTCCGCGAAGAGGGCGGGGCCGGACCTGTTCGCGGTCCCCAGATCATAAATGGTTTCTCCGGGGTGTTCCGGCCCCACGGTGATGTCGGAGATCTCCGGGTCTACGAGGTTGTGGAAAAACTCCAGGGGTGTGCGGAAGGTCGTGTCCTCGGTCAGGTTGTCGGCATTGCTGAAGATGCGGGGAATATCGGCGAAAATGTTTCCGCCGGCGTAGGCTCCGCCCCCGGGAGTAGGCGAGCTGTCCCCCGGGACGAAAAGATTGATCACTGATCCGATGTTGGGGTTGTCGAAGGTATCGATGAAGTCCGGGTGGACCTTGTAGACCGTGTTGTATTCGAAAATGGTGGTAGCTCCATTCTTGAGGTTGATGGCGTGGTCCACGTCCCAGAAGATGTTCCGGGCCAGCATGTTGGTGGTGTTCTCAGGACCGTCTCCGGTTGAGATGCCATTCGCATAGCCCCGGTCGGAGGTTTCATCATCCTTGAAGATGTTGGCGAAGACGTTGCCTGCGATGTAGATGTCACCACCGAGGTCGAGTTCCTCGTCGCGGGCTCCCTCGAAGTAGTTGTTCAGAATCTGAACGATCGGGTCGGGCCTCCTTCCGCTCAGAACGTCGACCACGTCATTGTGTCCCTTGTTGGTGCCAAAACGGTTGTTGCGGATGATGTAGCGGCCGTCGGAAGGAATGTCGCCCTCTCCCTTGATATGCTCGCTGATATTGTCGAGGCCAAGGGCGGCGGCCTGCTCGCCGGGGGCAAACATATCAGGAAAGATCGAGTTCTCGATGATGACGGAGGCATCGTCGGTATAGATCATGCGGATATGGGTCCCGCTGAAGCGGACATCGTCGATCACACATTGGGAACGGATAATGCCAATAGATCCCTGGCGGTGCTGGGCATTGCGGATGTCGAGGTGAGCAATCCGGTTGGAGGGGTCCATGGAATCGACGATCTTGATGCCATCCCATTTCGGGGGGCCGTCTGGAAGTCCGTCGCTGGCAGGATCCGCCTCATACGGGGCGCCGGGGACACTGCTCAGTTGCACGCGCCTGGTGGGGGTGCCCTCGATCTGAACCGACCCGTTGATTGTAAGGCGGGTGCCGGGGTCGAAGTAGACATTGGTTCCAGCTTCGATAACGAGGTTGTTGCCGGCAGGGACGCTGGCATCCGCGGTCACCCTGTAGGGGCCATTGGCGGCCAGCCACCGAATTTCGGAGCCAGCGCCGTCGAAGACGGCATCGTAGGGGTAGCGGCCGAGATCCCGGGAGCGGTCGTCCGGGGAATCAGGAAGAGTCGGATCAGCCGCACCCCGGGCAGGCGAGGAAGCCTTGAGGTGGTAGTTTCCGTTCTCGGGGTCCACGAAGAGCGGGTCCGTATTCAGGTTGCTGGGATCCTGGGTGCCGGCATCGGGCCACGGCTGCCCGGTGAGGGTGTGATCTATGGTGATATCGGTGGGATCGTAGTCGGTCCGAATCTCGGATGTATTGTTCCAGATGATGGAATTAGTGATCTCATAAAAGCTTGGATCATCGTCTCCATTCTTATTCTCCGCCTGCAGGCCGAGGGACTCATTGCCGGTGATGGTGCAGAATTGGAGAATGGCCCGGGCATCGTTCTTGGCGGAGAATCCAATGTCACAGGCAGTGAAGAGGCTACGCGTGACCGTTGCGGTGCCCCCCAGCATGCTCATTCCCTTGTCGGCGATATTGCGGCAGAGACAGTCCTCGACAACGAGGTCGGCATCCAGCGTATCGATTCCGTCGTCATCGCAGTGAGCCACGACGAGGCGGCGGAGAATGATCGACTGCCCTGCACCGCTGCCATGAAGATAGATGGCATCGTTGTCATCCGTTACGCCATCCTCCCGGTAGCGGCCGAGCATGTCGGTGATCCAGCAGTCCTCCATGAGAACCCCGGTGTCAAAGGTCTCTATGCCCATTACGGAGCGGGCCCAGTGGCATTCCCGGAATATGATCTCGGAGTCGACTCCTCCCTGGCGGTCGGTTTCACCGATCTTACCCGGATTGTCGGAGATCGTGCAGTTTTCAAAGGTGACGCTCGATCCCATGATACGCAGAACGCGCCCGTGGCCGGTGTGCCCCCCGCGGGGGGAATGACCGCCGCGGTGAATGTTACTGAAGTTGAAGCGGGCGGACTGGGAGTTGTCGAAGAGGATCTGTCCCCAGGGCGCATCGGTGGTTGAAGCGGTGAAGGTAATCGGGCGGGTATTCGTTCCCGCTGCTTCCACATGCCCCCGGATAATGAGATCGGTTCCCTCCGTTCCCTCGCTTGCGGGATCACCGTCGATGAGAATGAGGGTGCCGGGTTCGATGGTGAGGGTATGGTCGGAAGGGACGATCGTATCGCCCGTGAGCCGAATGATTCCATCCCATGTGGTAGTGGTCCCTGGCAGGGAGCCGCTGACCGTGGTGGTCTCGCGGTTGTAGAGGCTGACAAGGAACTTGCGAGCCTCCTGCTGGGCGGCATTGGCTGCGATGGTGAGGTCCCCCGGGTTGGTTGCCGGCAGTGTGGCGGACAGTTCAAAGTCAAAGCTGATATCCGAGCTCTCGTTGTCATCCTGATGAATCTCTACCGCAATGGTGTTGCTGCCATCGACGAGCAGGGTGTGAATGTCATCGGCGGCATAATCGAGGTCCCCGGGATCGAGAAAGTCATCTTCCTGGCCCGAGCCGTTTCGGGCCTCTGTGAGGTAGTCTGGATCTTCTTCCACGTGATCGCGTCCGATGACGGTGCCATTGAGGTAGACGACCATTCCATCATCCCTCTTGATCCGGTAGGTCAGGGCAGTCACCTGGGAAGCATCTGTGACAGTGAAATCCTTTCGGAAGTAGGTGGTTATGTATTTTTCGTCCTCGTCGTTGTCGTCGTTGTCCTCGTTGGGGCCGAAGCGGACTTCAGTCGCCTCATCGTTGTCTCCATAGCCGAGCTCGGCGGGTCCGCTTCTCCAGGCACCGTCATCGAATTCCCGGTTGCGCCAGGCCGTTCCCTGGTTGGAGCCGTCGTCCAGGTATTTCCATACCTCGCCCCGCTGGATCAGGTCAGCCTGGATGCCTCCATCACCTCCACCAATCGAAACCAGGGCCGAACCCAGCCCGTTGCGAATGGTGACCGTGTCGGGACTGAGGGTGACCCCCTCGACATCGCTGCTCAGCGTCGCGGTGGTTTCCCGAAGGTTTCGGTTGAGGGTGCCATCGGGATTACGGAACTCGAGCCGGACGAGGAGAGGCTTGGATGGAAGATAGGAGTCGCGGGTAACCAGCCTAAGGCTCCCCACCGGGATCTCCCCCCTGAGGGTGCCAGAGACGTCAGTAGTTGATCCCGTATCATTCCACACGTCGAGGAAAGTAGTGTCGATGACCTCGCCGCTACCGTCTGGTCCCGAGAATGCCTGGACGAGGATGCGATTGAGGCCCGGCAGGAAGAATGCGTCGGTGGGGGTTACTTCCAGACTCCAGGTGCCAGCTCGCTGGTTGCGGCTTGCCTTCACTCCATTAAGGAGGACGGAGAGTGCGCGTCCGGCGCGGAAGTCTCCACTGAACCGTGCCGCTCCGTCGGTAGTTCGAAAAAATCCGTCGCGGACTGGCAGATCGCAGTTCGCCGAAAAGTCATCAGGGATCTGATCCCGTGCGCCGCTTACTCGTCCGCTGGTCCATTCCTTTGCATCTTCGATTTCTCCCTCGGAAACCCAGTTGCCAAGGAGTTCGTCAATCATGCCGTGCATGACAGAGGGGTTGAAACTGCCATCGAGCAGTTCCAGCAGCCGGGCATAGTAGCGTTGGATGATTTCGTCGTTCTGGAAGAAGCGGGACAAGCCGGGAAGTTCGTTGAAGCTCCAGATCGAACGGTCTGTGTCGACGGTGACGTTGCCCAAGTTGAAGACGGTGTCGAGGTCATGGGGGACGAGGACAAAGCGCGGGTCATGTATTCCCCGATAGAGCCCGTAGTCATCCCCCTTGGAGGTAATCAGCCCTCCCTCCCGGTTCCCGGCAAGGGTATCCAGGGCGAAGAACGAGAGCCATTGGTCAATGTTGAGGGCCTCGCCCACCTCCTGCACGTAGGTTTCAGCCGGGGCATTGTTAAGGGTATTGGTGAGGGCAATGAGATCGCTCCAGTCATCCTCTGACTGATTGGTTTGCTTGAAGTAGGTGTTCCGGTAGTCGTCGGGGTTGGGGCCACGGTAGCGGAGGTCGCCCTCGTCGCCACTATCGTCGTCATCCCGGACCTGGTAGAAGTTGCCGTCCGGGTCGAGGGGCCAGTGGTTCTGTCCAAACGCGGTGCCGAAACCCTCCACGCGGGCATAGGACCCATACATGTTCGCGCCGCTCCGGGCCAGGTCGCGCCCATTGATCCGCAGCAGTGCTGCCGCTGCGTTGGCGGTCTCCACTCCGGCTTGGCGGAAATACCAGCTGCCGAAGACCTGGGAGTGTGGGTAGCGTGCATTGAACTTTATGTCCTCCCGGCCGTTCCAGGGGTCGTCGCTGCGAAACCTGACGAGGTAGTTGTTGGGTGGGGGATTGCGGGAGCTTGCCCCCCGGTTGCGCACACTGGCGAGGTAGCGCAGGGTGAGGCCCGTGCCGTCCTCCACGATGAAGGTACAATTCATCTCGGCATTGCTCTCCTCCTCGTTTCGAGGGGATTCGTTGTCATCGCCAATGTCGGCAAGTTCAGCCCGTTCGGCCTCGGTCATGATGATGCGATACTTGGGTTGGGCCCCGGGTATCCACCTGGCGTCCGGGTCGTAGGAATCGTCGAACTGGATCAGGATGTTGGCTTCCTGCGCTGCACTTGGTTGGACCGGGCCGGGCCAGGTGCGCTCCTCTCCGCCGCTGGTGGCCCGGATATAGAACTCGATGATGGTTGTGTCGTCGTGTGCCGGAATATTGGATTCGAGGCGCCCTCTTCCGTTGTCGATCAGCTCCTGCGAGTTCCAGTCCTGGTCTCCGTCTACTCTCCAGAGGAGCTCTGCGACCTGATCCTGGAAAGGATGGGCCAGCTTGGCAGTGACGGTGACGGTCTCTCCAGAGCGGGGAATGACGGGATCATGGCGAACGTTGAGAATCATGGGCGCACCTGTGCCGGAAGCGACCGAGTTGATAGTCCCGGGAGAGCCTCCCATGGCCTGGCTGGCAGCCCAGTTCTGTCCCTCGTTATTGGAAAGGGCTGGGTTGATCAATTCCAGTGAGGATCCGCCCCCATCGTGGGAGGCAGACCAGACCCACCCTTCATGTCCCCGGTCAAGTGGGCCACGGGCGCGTAGAGCCCAGTCGCCTTCGTCGGCATACCGCACGCGGTCGATTCGCGAGCCGGCAGCGTCCCGCAGCTCGACGGTTTCGCCCCCGTTCTGGAGGCGCCCGGCCCAGGGGCCGAAGATACTGGTGGCATTACCCACTTCTGGGTGTCTGGCGTTGAAGGTAGCCGGGTCGGCGACAACCACCACGAATCCGTCGGCAGGAATACTTGCTCCGACGGGAAAGTTGAATGTGATGCCCCGGGTGAAGCTCCAGTCTGCAAGATCGATGGCTGCGGGTGTGGGATTGTGAATTTCAATCCACTCGGTGAGGATGTTCTCCGGACCTTCCCCGTGATCCTCGTGGTAAAAGATCTCATTGATGACGGGGTTTGCGCCAGCAGGGAGGGCGAGAGTGAGCGCCGCGAGGCACGCCGCCGCGGGGGAGCACAAGAGGGAGGGGCACAATGCCGCGGGGTATTGCATGGGGGGATCTGGGACATGCCGGGTTGAAGGAGGGGCCCCAGCAGATTCTCTGCGGGAGTCGGCATGGATGGGCTCCGGAAAGGTAGGAACTGGTTGGTAATCAGCGCAAGCGCATTTCCGGTGGAAATCCCGGCATGGAGCATCGATCCAGAGCACTCATTGGACCAGGTGAGCCCCGGGGGCTGGGTCTGGACGGTTGTGGCCGCTCCGGTGAGAGCAGTCATGCCGTTGTGAAAGGAGCAGCTCGAGGCCCTCGTCGAAGATGTGGTGCGTGGAGAGCGTCGCCGAGCACGTGAAGGGGCGCCTGCGCGATCGGGGCGATCTCATTGCCCATGCCATATCCGGGAAACTGAGAGGGGGAAAGATGCTGAGTTGCGGAAGCTTGAGAAGGTGCGGGAGAGGCCGGCAACTTCTCGGTTTGCATCCCCGCGGGAACCACTAGCATCCCGGGGTGAAAACATACCTCGTTCTGATTCTTGCCCTGGCCGGTATTTCCTGCCCGGTTCGTGCTGAGCGTGATCCCACCCGCCTGACGCATGGGCCCATGCTGGGGAACCCGACTGCACATTCGGTCCGGGTATGGGCGCGAACTTCTGATCCCGATGAGTTCGTGGTCCACTATGGGCTGGACCCTGAGGCCTTGATGGAGAGGTCCCAGCCGGCGGTGACCCTGCTTTCCAATGACAACACGGGTGTGGCAGAGCTGAAGAACCTCAAGTCCGGCCAGCGATATTACTACGAGGTCCATATCGAGGGACGGCCGCATGGACTGCCCGGGTCCTTCCTGACGCTGCCGTCCGCGGAGGAGAGTCGCAACCCGGATTACAATCCGGAAGGTCTCTTTAATTTCCGTTTTCAGCTGGGTTCCTGTGCGAACCAGAACCCGAGGCATGGCATTGGTCACCGGCTCCCGGTCTACGAGAGACTGAACCGGGACTGGGCGGATAAGACGCATTTCCACATCATGAACGGGGACTGGCTCTACGAGGAGCTCCGTGAGCATCCGGTGGAAGCGTGGAGGTTGCGGACGGCGGCGGAGAAACTGCCGCGCCCGGTAGAGGTCATGCCCACCGTGGTGGGGGTCTGGGAGAACTACAAACTCTACCTGAGCCGTGGCGTAGAACTTGCCCGCTGGCACCGCAATGTGCCGAGTTTCTTTACCTTTGACGACCATGAGCTGGTCAATGACATCTGGGGAGCGGGCACGGCGGGGAAGCGTCATCGCCGCACGGTATTCCGCGATATTGGAACCTACGCGTGGTACAACTACCTCGGCTGGGCGAACCCGACCGAGCACGATAACGGAGTTCACTTCGGGCGTGCCAGGATGACAAAGGGCAGTGCCCTGCTGGTTGATCGCGAGGCCGACTTCACGAAGCTGCCTCTGGATGAAATGCTCAATCTGCATGTGCACTGGGGAACACGGGAGGCCGGTGCGAATGACATGCGCTACGACAATGATGACGGCCACAAGAATTCCTATGTCTACGACATCGTGGAAGTGATCGATGAAAACACGCTGCAGCTGCACATGCCGGCAAAGGTGACCGACGATGTCAGTTACTCGATCGGGCGCACGAGCTACGGAAAGTTCCGCGTCAGCAATTGCGAGTATTACCTGGTCGATACGCGGAGCGCCCGCGACATGCATGATATCCGTGACCGTGGGAGGGAGGGGCTTTCCATGCTGGGCGCAAAGCAGCGTGAGTGGCTCCTTCGTTCGATGAGGGAGAGCGATGCGGACTTCTTCTTTGTCGTTTCTTCCGTGCCGTTCATGATCCCACATACCGGGGCGGGAGGCGTGAAAGCCGACTTTGCCAACAAGGAGGAAGCCTGGACCGGGTTCTTTCATGAGCGTGAAATGCTCATTTCAGAATGGGAAAAGCTGGACAAGCCGGTCTTCGTGATGACGGGAGACCTTCACAACAGTTTCGCGATCCGGATCACGGATCAGATATGGGAGTTCTGCTGCGGGCCCCACAACAGCGTGAACCATGTGCCCAAGAATGACGAAAGTGACCGGCCAGCGACCGGGAAATTCAAGTTCGGTCCGCGGGAGTGTGATATTCGCTGGAGCAGTTATATCCTGCCCGACGTGCCCCGCCTCGAGCGGCTTTATCCGCACTTCTGCGTGGTCAAGATCAATAACGTCTTCAACATGCCCAGAAAGCTGGGGGGAAGGCGCCTGGTAGCCTACCCGCATCCCCAGGTCGTATTTCAGTACTACAACGGACGAACCGGGGAGCTGGAGTATGCGGAAGCGATTTCGACTCGGCGATGAGCCCCTGCAGGCTTGCCGCCCGTATTCGGAAGGGGTGGAGTGGAAAGGTTTGAGGTCGATCGATGTTTGTGGTGTACCCGGATGATTTCCGAATGGGCAACCAGTCCCTGATGCAATGAAAGTTCCTTTTTTCCCAGTACTGGCGGTGGCGCTCCTGAGCTCTGCGGCACTCCTTCCGGCGGCCCCGTTTGCCTTCCGGAGCAATGACCGGGTTGCCCTTGTGGGCAATACAGTGATTGAGCGCGCGCAGCGATTCGGGCATGTGGAGACCCTGCTCAGCCTGAGTGCGGGCGCGGGAGCGAAGGGGCTGACCTTCCGCAATATTGGCTGGAGCGGGGATTCGGTGTTTGGGGATGCGCGCTCCTACTTTGGCGCTCCCAAGGAAGGGCGGGAGCGTCTGCAGCGGGTCGTGAAGGAGGTTCAACCAACCGTGCTCATGGTTTGCTATGGTACCAATGCGGCCATGACATCAGCGAAGGGTTGGACGGACGACCCGGCGGGATCGGCCCGTTCCAAGGCCGGGGACGAGCAAGGCCTCAAGCTTTTCGTGGAAACGTATGGCAAGCTTCTGGACCTGATGGTTGCGGGAGCGGGAGCAGGGCTGCGCGAGGTGATACTGATCTCTCCGCCTCCGCTGGAGAACCTGGGGCACCCGCTGCCCGACCAGAGTGCCAACAATGCCCGGCTGGCGGTCTACCGCGATGCGATCCGGGACCTGGCAGGTGCCCGGGGGCACCGGTTTCTTGACCTCTACAAGGGAATGGGTGGGAACAAGCTGAAAACAGGGCAGAGGAGTGCGGGTCCCCTTACCATAAACGGGGTGCACTACGGAGCCGCAGGATACGGAGTGATGGGAGAGGCGATGGTGGACGGACTGGGGCTCAAGCTGCCGCGAAACCTGTCTGCCAACGATCCTGCAGTCGTGGCTCTGCGTGCGAGCGTGCAGGAGAAGAACCGGCTCTTCTTTCATCGGTGGCGACCAGCGAACGAGACCTACCTGTTCCTTTTCCGGAAGCACGAACAGGGAAACAACGCGAAGGAAATCCCCATGTTCGACCCACTGATCGAGAAGGAGGAGCGGAAGGTGGAAAACCTGCGCACCGTGGTATTTAACAAGCTGGAGAGATAAGGAGAAGATCATGAAGAGACCGATTTCATCAGGATTGCTGCTGCTGGCCGCTACACTGGTCGCACCTGCCCAGCGTGGATTGAAGGAGATTCCCAATCCGGACGTGAAGGTTCAGGAAGCAG
>CAWWCX010000123.1:0-9760 GCA_963935445.1 uncultured Roseibacillus sp. | reverse complement strand
ATCCGCCCAGCCAGTCGAGGAAGAGCTTGCGTCCCTTGTCGTCATCCCCGGGTTCTACCGCATAGTGCAGGCAGGCCATCCCCGTCCCATCCTTGAGCTTCACGTCGAGTCCATCGAGATGCTGATAGGCCAGGTGCTGACCACTGCCCCCGTTACAGTAAAAGACGATAGCATCGGCATCCTCCAGAACATCCGCATTGCCGGGCCAGTCCTTCTGGAAGTGAACAGAGGCCTCCACGAAGTCTCCCATGTGCTCGTTGAGTTGTTTCGCGAGGAGGAGGCAGCCAGCGCGATGCTCATGCGCTCCATAACCGTGGCTGCGTTTGCCCGCGAGGAAGACGATCTTCTTCTTACCCCCCGGTCTCGATCCGTCCGGGGACGACTTGTCTCCAAAGAGCGCGGGACCGGTGAGGGTAAGGAGCAGGGCAGCGACAAGGACGCCGAGGGCAGTTTTCATCAAGCTTGGCTATTCGTGATGCAGATACGGTCATGCCGCCAGCCATCACGATCGTCAAGACCGGAACCCACGTGGCCCGCGCCCTGAACCCGGACACCCCGCCCTGCCTTGAGCCCCACGGGGCAGGGAAAGATCACCGGTTCATCGAGGCGGCGTCCGTTGTCCCCCGAACAATGGCTCGCTCATCTCGTCATCGAATTTCTCCCAGATCCTGACCAATGCCGCGACCCGCTCCGGGGCGGACGCCGCAAGGTTATTCTCCTCGGAGACATCCCGGGACAGGTCATAGAGTTCCCACTTCGAGTTTCCCGGAACAAACCGTTGCCCCATGCGCACGAGTTTCCAGTCGCCATGTCGAAGGGCTGTCTTTCCGCCCTGCCGCCAATAGAGGGTTTCGTGAGGCACCCCGTTGTCCTGGCCGGTAAGATGGGGAACCAGGTCCACCCCTTCCACCTGCCTGGGCTTTCTGACCCCGGCACAGTTGGACGCCGCCGTGGCAAAGATATCAAGCGAGCTCACCGGCTTCCCGTAGACCTTGCCAGCGGGAATGACCCCTTTCCACTGCACCATGAACGGAACGCGCAGAGCTCCCTCGTACATCTGGCCCTTCGAGCCCCGCAGGGGAAGATTCGACGAGGTGAGCTCCCTCGTCGGCCCCCCGTTGTCGCTCAGGAAGAAAACCAGCGTATCGTTCTCGATTCCCGATCTCCTGAGCTGCGCAAGGACTGCGCCCACGCTGTCGTCCATGTTCGCCAGCATGGCCGCAAAGATGCGGCGATGAAGGTTTTCGATATGAGAGAACCTCTTCATGTAGGCCTCCGCCCCTTGCAGGGGACTGTGGACTGCATTGTAGGCGAGATAGAGAAAGAAGGGCCTGTCGTCGTGGCGATCGATGAAATCAACCGCTTCCCGGGTGAGGGCATCCGTCAGGTAGTCGCTTTCGACAACCGGCTGCCCACCACGTACAATTGGATTGTTGGCATCGTAATCCGGCTCGTTGCTCCCCATGATGTCATGATAGTGAAGACCTCCCTGCCCTTTCCAGAGACCCTTCGCTCCACCCGGCAGCGTCTTGCGGCGAAGCAGGGTAGTCACACCCCTGTAGGGAGGAGGGACGAAGTAGTGCCCTTCATGGGTAAATCCGAAAAACTCGTCGAAGCCGTGGCGGAAGGGGTGGTAGGCGGCCGTCCCGCCCTGGTGCCACTTCCCGATCAGGCCGGTGGTGTAGCCCGCGTCATGCAGGGCCTCGGCTATCGTGATCTCCCTTGATGGCAACCCGAACCCGGGCTCTTCATTGCGCGCGCCGGTGGGATTGAACTCATACCCGAAACGCGTCGGGGTTCTCCCCGTCAGCAACCCGGCGCGCGAGGGGCTGCAATTGGGCCCCGCCACGTAGCCTGCGGTAAAACGCACTCCGTTTTGCGCGATCGAATCGATGTGGGGGGTCGGGATTTCCGGGTTTCCCTGGCACCCCAGCTCCCCGTAGCCAAGGTCGTCGGCAAGAAGCACCATCACGTTGGGTTGACGCGCGTCCGCCAGGAAGCCTTGGAAAAGCACCAGGGCCACAAGGGACCACAAGGGAATGGGTTCAGCGAACTTCATGTAATCTGTCCTGTCGCGCTCTCCAGCGCTGCGATGACCTGTCACTGTTTGCAGCGAAATGAGATAAAAAGCCATCAGGACCTTTCCCACTTCATCAATGTCCGGGGCTGCCCAAAATCGTCAAGCCCCGACAAGGGCCCTTGGAACCGGAGCCACATGCTGGGAAAGCGCCCGCGGAGTAATGAAGAGGTTGTGCTCTTTGGTTGAATGATACCAACAAAACAGCACACTTTCCGCACATATGAGAATAACGATCATCCTTGCAGCAACTACCATCCTGATCGGCCCTGCCCGGGCTGAGGCAGAAAAAAACTGGTGGATCGCGGGAGAAGCCTGGAAGACGAAGCTCGACCACCACGAGGGGCTCGAGATCACGGCCGAACACGTTTCTCCCAGCAGCAAGGAAGCGCTCCTGCGCACCAAGGTCCTGCCCGGCGGAAACAAACGGAAGCTCAGGGCCCTCATCGTGGAACAATCCCCAGTCTGGCAGAACTGGAATCCGATCGCGAACATCGGACCCGCGAACCTCAAGGATGCGCCCGTCTTTCTCTGCATCGGCCCTGACAATTACTGGATCTTCGGGCGCTACGGAGGAGGGCGGCCCTCAACCTTCACGCCCGTCCCCGCAACCCTCGAAGGCTTCGATATTCCCCTGCAGACAACTCCCCACCCCAACCAGTATGATGCCCCCGGCGGACTGAAACCACGCCTGGGCGGCTACCATGCCTGGCAAAGCCGGGACATGGTCACCTGGGTCCACCACGGCCCGATCACGGAAAGGAAGTCAGCCTGGATGACGAGCGCCGAATATGCGGATGGCAAGGCCTACTTCTACTACGACTTTCCCAACGACCAGGATCCGCACGTCTATGTCGATTCCGACCTCTTCGACGGCCTGCCCGGCGAAAACAAGGGGATGGCGTATGATGACCCCACGCACGGATCGGATTCCGGGATCATCCGGGACCTGGAAGGGAATTTTCATCTGATCGTCGAGGACTGGAGTCCAATCCACGCCCAGACTCATGCGTGGGATTCTCCCCTCGCAGCCCATGCGGTCAGCCCGGATGGAGTTCGAAATTTCAAGACCCTCCCTCCACCGGTCGATGAACGCACCAGACCAACCGGAAAGACGGGAACCTACCGGCACCCCCACTGGGTCAAGGAGCACCCGCAGCGCTTCAAGACCAATGTGGCCGAGTATGAAATCCACGAACCGGCCCAGAACGCCTACGGAGACTGGGCCGCAATCTGTATCGGCGGACAATACTATCTTTTCTGCGATTTCGATCCGGCCAACAGCAAGACGATGAGCGCGGGCTGGTTCACCTCGCCCTCACTGGATGAAAAATTCACCTGGTGTGACAGCATCGGCAGGGGCCACCCCGACCCCGATGTCATGTTCGCGGAGGGACGCTTCTACCTCGTGACACAGCAGAAGACCGACTACGTGAGCCCCGGTCCGTGGGTGGAGACTGTCGAGGCCCGGGCGGGTGTCGATACCGATAACGATGGGACGATCGATCAGTGGAGTTCCTGGCAGGCAGTGAGGGAATCCTACGACTACCTCCCGGGATTCTCAAAGCAGGTGAAAAAGACCCCAGCCCGCGCGGACCTTACCTCCCTGCCCGCCGGCTACGGCTTTCAGGCCGAGCTCAGGATTACGGACAGCACAAAAAACAAATCCAAGCCCATGATCAGGAGCCTCGAATTCTCGTTCAAATAGGGGCACCACCAAAGCTGCAGCGCCCCTGTGGGGCATCTCCCCGCCGTCAACCCGCAGCCCTCTTACATCGGGGCGATCCGGGCAGAGCCCACATCGGTGGTGAGAAGCACATGAGCATCAAAGCTCTCTGCGAGGAGACGATTCTTCAAGCCGGCGTGCTCGGGGTTCTCCCAGAGGTTGTTGTGCTCCCATGGGTCGTTCTCGAGGTCAAAGAGTTCTCCCACTCCCTTCCCGTGGTAGACGACCAGTTTGTGGGTCCGGGTCCGGTGCATGGTGGCGAAGGTTCCACTGCCACCAGTGAAGACCGGGTCGAGTGCGTCGAAGTATTCGCAGCGCACGAAGTCCCGGTGCTCTCCCCGGGCCTCGCCCTGCAGGATGGGCAGGAGCGTTCTTCCCTGCTGGTAGTCCGGCTGCCTGACGCCAGCAAGGTCAAGGAGGGTTGCACTGAGATCCAATAGCTCCACGAGAGCATCACTCTGCACACCAGCCCGGAAGCGTCCCGGCCACGCAAGGATCAGGGGAACACGGACCAGGCCCTCGTAGAAACGGCACCCTTTCCACATCAGCCCGTGATCACCGAGCGACTCGCCATGATCGCTGGTAAAGATGATCACTGTGTTGTCCCGCTGCCCGGTGTCCTCGAGCGCCTGCAGGATCCGGGCGAATTGATCGTCGATCTGCGCAATCATTGCATAATAGCGGGCCTGCGCTTCCTTTCCGTCCTCCACGTCAAATGTCCTCCCCCTGTTCTGGAAGTCGCAGTCGGCAAGCCGCTCCTGGGCGGCCCGGTCGCCCGCAGCCAGGTGCGGCCCGGGCATGGCGGCCGGGTCGAATTGCTCCGCGTAGGAGCGCGGCGGGACAAAGGGCGGATGAGGATCGTAGGGGTTGATGTTGAGGAGCCACGGACGGTCGTGTTCCCGGTTGATGAATTCGATTGCACGCTCCGAGGCCCACGTCGTCTGGTGCAGTTGGGTCGGAACACCCTCTTCACTCTCCCGCAGCTTGTTCAGGTCGCCACCTCTGCTGCGGACCCAGTCGGCATAATCGTGCCCTTCCTCCCAGTCATCTCGCGGTGCATGGCTGAATTTCCAGTAACTGAAGCCATCATCGATGCGTGGCTCGGTTCGCTTCCCGGAACTCTGGAGGTGAAACTTGCCCACCAGTCCACAGGTGTATCCGGCCTCGGCGATGAGCTTGGTGATCACTGGGATTCCCGCCGGAAAGGTGTCGTTTCCATTACGGGTGTTGTGCACCCGGCTCGGGTAGAGCCCGGTCATGAAGCTGGATCGACTCGGTGTGCAGATTGGACTCTGGCAGTAGGCATGCGTAAAGGCCACGCCCTCGCCCACGAGGGAATCCAGGGCAGGGGTGCGCACATGAGCATTGCCCAGTGCCCCGATGGTGTCGAAGCGCTGCTGGTCGGTGCAGTACCAGAGGATATTTGGGCGGATATTCATTGAAAGGAGGAGACTTGCTCGGAGCTGCGAGTCCGGAAACCGTCCCCGCGCAGCGCGAGGAAAATGGCGAGGAGAAGCAGGGCCAGCGCGACGGGTCGGGTGAGAAAGGGAAGATAACTTCCCCCACTCGCCATCAAGCCCGCACACAGATTCTCTTCCGCGACCGGGGCGAGGACAAACCCAATCACGAATGCGGAAAGGGGAATGCGGAAGCGTTCCATCAGCCAGCCAGCCAGCCCGAAGACCAGCATCACCCCCACATCAAACCAGCGTCCAGAGAGCGCATGCGCTCCCCAAACGCAGGAAATGAAGACCAGGGGCCAGAGCAGCTGCTTCGGCACGATCGAGAGGCGGGCGATCCAGCGCGTGCCGAAAAGCATGAGGCCGAACATGAGCACATTCGCAACCAGCATCGTCCCGATCACGGCGTGTATGGCCTCCGGATTCTGCCGGAAGAGAAGCGGACCCGGTTGCAGCCCGTGAACCACGAGCGCACCCAGCAGAACCGCACCAATCACACTGCCCGGCACGCCGAGGGCCAGGAGGGGAATGAGTGCGCCGCCCACCGTCGCATTGTTGGCCGCTTCGGACGCCACGATTCCCTCCTCGCTTCCTTTTCCGAACTGACCGGGCTCCTTGGAGGTCCGCTTTGCGACCGCATAGGCAGCCAGGGATCCGATATTTGCACCCACTCCCGGCAGTATCCCAATCACCGTTCCAATTCCCGAGGACCGAAGGAGGTTCCCCATGTGTCTTTTCCACTGGGCCAGGGGAATCCAGGAGGAGTCTCCGCACCGCGTGCGCTCCACCCGCGCCGACCCGGCAGTCAGGTCGCCGAGAATCTTCCCAACCGCAAACAGCCCGACCAGAACCGGAACGAGGCCGAACCCGTCATTCATCGCTGCAAGATCAAAGGTCCAGCGCAGCTCCCCGGTGGCAGGATGAGTCCCCGGCATGGCAACGAGGACCCCGAGTCCACCTGCAAGCAGGCCCTTCGCCCTGGAGGATTCCCCAAGTCCTGCCAGCAAGGCAAGCGCAAGGACGACGAGGGCACAGTATTCAAAGGGGCCGAGGAAGGTGGACCAATCCGCCATCGGCTTCGCCAGTGCCCAGAGAACGAGCCACGAAAAGATTCCACCTCCGAGCGAGGCCCCGATTCCGAGTCCGAGCGCACGCCCGGGTTGCCCGGACCGGGCCATCGGGTAGCCGTCAAGGGTGGTCATCACCGCCGCCGGAGTACCCGGCATCCGGAGCAGCGTGGCACTGATCAGCCCCCCACTCACGGCACCGACATACATGGCCACCAGCAATACGAGCGCACCGGAGGGCGCCATCGAAAAGGTGAAGGGAAGGGTCAGGGCGATCAACATCGTCCCGGTCAGTCCGGGGACAGCACCCACCGCAATGCCGAGGAAAGTCCCGAGGAGGGCAAGGCCCCAGGAGGCGGGAGATGTGAGGAACTCTATCATGCCCGCTTGCGCCCCCCGCCTTCCCACCAGACCCACACGCTGAAAAACACAACACAACCCAGGACAATCCATTCAAGGGGAGGAACTCCAGTGGCCGCCTCAACCACAAGGCCATCAAGCTCTGCCGTTCGTTGCCTCACCACGTCATCCAGTTCCTGCCCGGCAAGAAAGACGGGCTCGATGTGCAAGTGGGCGAGACTCTCCCTCACTTGCGGGGTTTCCATGGCCTCCCTGAGGACATCTGCAAAAAACTGCACGCGACCGGGTGGAGTTCCTTTCGGTGCCCACCAGAACTGCATGAGGCTGCTGGTGACATTGATCCCCTGTTCGAGAGCGGTGGGCACATCGGGCAGGGCCGGTATCCGGGCCTCTCCCAGAACCGCCAGGGCGCGGATTCCCGCGGCCTTGAACTGCACATACTCTGATACCGAAAACCCGCTCACATCCACGTGTCCGCCCCGTAGCTGGGCGAGCCGCTTCGCACCACCGCCACTCTGGGTAAACCGAAAGCGCGCACCGGTCAGGCCTTCCTGCAGGAAGAGGGCCGCATAGTGACTGGGCGCACCCAGATTCGTCCCGTAGACAATCCGGTAGGGGCGTTCTGCCGCATCTCTCATGAGCTCGGCGAGATTCTCATAGGGAGAGCCTTCACCCACTGCCACCACGACACCGGACTTTCCGGTGGCCGCAATCGGTTCAAAATCAGACGGACCCCAGGTGGCCGTCCCATAATGCCGGGCCGTGTAGATCCCATCGTGCAGGCACAGGATGGTGTAACCATCCGGCTCTGCGTCCAGAGCCCGGCGGCTTCCTATCGTTCCGCCGGCCCCACCGGAATTTCGTATCACAAAAGGCTCCGGGGACAGGTTGTTCTCCCGGATCGACTTCTGTAGAAGACGAACAAAGACATCGCTCCCGCCACCCGCCGCGAAAGGAACAATCACCTCCACTGGCTCCTCCGGGAACTCCCCGGAGGAACCCTCCAGCGAGCCTCCGCCCACGAGCAGCAGCGCGGCCATGCAGCGCAGGCTATCACGGAATCCTCTTCGCCTCTTCATAGGCTTTCAATACATCAAGGCCCCAATGTTTCCGGGGTATTGCAGGGATTCATCTCTGGTTCCCCGAATTCCTCGACACGAGGCTTCACGGACTTAAGCGGTTCGCCCTCCTTGATGACCAGCACCATCGTATGAACACCAGCTGATTTTCATGTTCCGAGAGAGACCAGATACGCCATCAGCACCTTATCCGGGAAGAACTTCCTGCAGCTTTGCGACCTCCGCCCGAAATCGCTGCTTTCGCCTCCTGATCCCCTGGTCTTCCGCCACAACCCGGAAGCAGAACCACAGGGGTTCCCGAAAGAAGGGCCCGCAAAATGTGGGAGATGCTGCTTCATCCTCATGGTCGGAAGGCTATCCGCGGGGGAACCACGAGGACCAGTTCCCAACGGATCCTGCAACAAAATTACGCTCTGGATTGTTGCGGAAAAATACTCTCTCCTCAAACTGTTGCTTACTCCTCTGCTTCCCTGAGATTTCGCCTTCCATCTGTAGCCCTCGCCACGGTCATCTGCACGGTCTCCCTTGCCGGGGCCCGGGACGACCCCGGCCTTACCCAGCTCGCGAAGGACTATCGCCCGGAGGTAAGGGTCCTGCTGGAGCGCTACTGCTTTGAATGCCATTCCGGGAATGAGGCCGAGGGCGAGATCGACCTTGAATCCTTCGAGACGATGGAGGATGTCCGGCGTTCGCCGGGAATCTGGTTGCAGGTTCGCGAGATCCTCGAGAGCCGGCAGATGCCCCCGCGGAAGGCCAGGCAACCAACCGAGGACGAGCTCATCCTTCTCCAGAGGTGGGTGGAATCCTACCTCCGGAGGGAGGCCGAGGCACAGGCAGGTGATCCCGGTCCCCTCATCCTGCGGCGCCTGAACAATGCCGAATACAATTACACCGTGCGGGACCTGACCGGCGTGCCGTCCCTCGATCCCACCCGCGAGTTTCCCGTGGATGGAGCCGCGGGTGAAGGCTTCACCAATGCAGGGGCGGCCCAGGGCATGTCCCCCGCGCTGGCCAGCAAATACCTCGATGCCGCCAAGGAGGTCGCCGCCCATGTCGTACTCACCCCGGAGGGAATCCGCTTTTCACCCCATCGCACGGAGCGGGACCGGACCGATGCCCTCCTCGCCCGGATCCAGGCCTTCTATCGCCGGTTCACCGAGGATGGTGGTGGCTCGGCAGTAGACCTGCACGGCATCAAGTTCACAACCAACCAGGGGGGACGGCTGCCCCTCGCGAGATACCTGGCGGCCACCCTCGAGGAAAGGGAGGGCCTCGCCAGCGGGGAGAAAGAGGTCGAGGCCGTCGCCCGCGAGCGGGGACTGAGCCCGAAATACCTCCGGGCCCTGTGGGAAACGCTGTCTGCAGAGGAACCGGATGACGGGACCCTGGTTGGCGGACTGAGGAAACAGTGGCAGGACACCGTATCAAGCGACCCCTCGGAACTGGTGGCCGAAATCAACCAGGGCCGGGACAAGCTGTGGAAGTTCAATTCCATCGGTCATATCGGATCCGACGGCAAACCTCCACCATGGATGGAGGCGGTTGGGATCAAGACCCTGCTCACCACCCGCGAGGAGATCCGATGGGACCTCCCTTCTCCCAATGGGGGCGGCGACAGCGTCTTCTATCTCATCGCTGGTGACGCCGGGGATGGAAATACCAGCGACTATGTCGTCTGGAAAAACCTGCGCCTCGAGGGTGGGGGGCGTCCCCCCCTGCCCTTGCGGGAGGTGGCCGGACTGCAGCAACTCATCGCTGAAGATCGGCTTGGGATCCTCAGTCAAACCTCCGCATACCTCGCTGCCGCCAGCGTGATCGGTCCCGGCAACGACCTGGCCCGGGTCGCCGCAGCACACAAGCTCAACCCGGAAATCCTCAAGGTATGGCTGACCTACCTCGCTCTCGATCGCACTACCGGGGTCAAGGTCGAGGGGCACCTGACGAAAAAGCTGTCTCTTATACACATCTGACGCTGCCGACGATATGCAGTG
>CAWWCX010000122.1:0-9813 GCA_963935445.1 uncultured Roseibacillus sp. | reverse complement strand
GCCCTCCGGGCCGGACCGTGGCCCGCTCCATGGGTTGTCTGTGCTGGTGAAGGATAATATCCACGTCCGAGGGATGCCAACCACGGCAGGCTCAAAGGCGTTGCTTGGGAACATGGCAGAGACGGATGCGCCGGTGATTGCGAACCTGAGAAGAACCGGAGCCATCGTGGTGGGGAAGACCAATCTGTCGGAATGGGCCAACTTCCGATCCACATCCTCGACCAGCGGATGGAGCAGTGTGGGAGGATTGACCACAAACCCACACGATTCCTCATGTAGTGCCTGTGGCTCCAGTTCGGGGAGTGGGGCAGCCGTGGGAGGAGGGTTGGTGCAGGCTGCGATTGGGACGGAGACCGATGGCTCGATCACGTGTCCGGCTGCCATGTGCGGAATCGTAGGGCTCAAGCCAACTGTCGGGCTGCTTTCCACGGAAGGGATCATTCCCATCGCGGCCAGTCAGGATACCGCTGGTCCCATGACGCGGGATGTGCGCCTGGCGGCCCGCATGCTCAGCGCGATGGCGGGCGAGGGCAGTCAGGATTATGAGGCCGCCCTCCGTGCTGATGCGCTCGATGGCGTCAGGCTCGGTGTTCTTCTCCCGTTGTGTGATCGTTATGGGGAGACGGTCGCGGCAACCTTCACGGAAGCGCGGAGGATACTGGAGTCCGCGGGAGCGACTCTCGTTGAAATTACCGAGATTCCGGAAATGCGAAGGATCAGCCAGCTTGAATGGGCTCTGCTACTGAGGGAGTTCAAAAGAGACCTCAACCTCTATCTGGCCGCGACTCCACCGGCAGTAAAGACGAGAACGCTTGCTGAGCTGATTGCCTTCAACGAGGCCCATGCCTCCGAGGTGATGCCATACTTCGGGCAGGAGATCTTCGAGCAGTCGGAAGCGACCATGGGTGGCGAAGATCCCAACCTGCCTGCCATGGCCGCCGAAGCAAGGAATCTGGCGGGTCCGGAAGGGATTGACCGGTTGCTTGCAGCTTATGACTGCGAGGCGCTCATCGCGCCCACCACGGGCAGAGCGTTTCCGATCAGTCTCCAGGACGGTGATTCCTTTCAAGGAGCTGCAACCACCCTGCCGGCGGTCTCGGGCTACCCTCACCTGACGGTGCCGATGGGTGAGGCCGGGTCCCTTCCCGTCGGATTGTCCCTCATGGGCCCGGCCCGGTCGGAAGCGGAATTGCTCGCCCTGGGCTATGCGTTTGAGCAGGCCCGGGGGGACTGACCGCTGCGAGCTCATGGCGTTCCGGGATTTCTGAGGATTTGACCCCGGCCAGCTGGCGGGGGATGCTCCGGGGCGATGTCGAAGAAGATGAGTTGGTTTTCGTTTGCCGTGGTGGCGGCGCGGGCCCTGCTGCAATACCGCGAAACGAGGCGGAAGCTCATCTTCTTCACGATCATTGCCCTGCTGGGAGTGTTTGCGATGGGGAACTGGCCCCTGTCCTCCTGGCTGGAGGAGAGTCCGTGGCGCTTCCTCTTCTACTGGTCAGGCTGCGTGTTCCTGGCCATGTTCCTCTTCCTTCTCGGCCTCTACGATGCCCTTCGGGTGCTCAAGGACTTCAGGGATGTCAAAAAAAGCCTGCAGGCTGGAGATGGCAACTAGGGCCTCTTCGTGCCAGAGCAGCAAAACCAAGAACCAATTGTTAAGATCGTGAACCGCTGGATGGATGAATTTTTTGAGCTGTTGCGCTTTCCGAGTATCTCCACGGACTCGCGCCACCGGAGTGATGTCGAGGCCTGTGCAGAGTGGCTTTCCACCCGCATGCAGTCGGCTGGTTTGCAGAGCGGGATTCATCCCACTCCCGGGCACCCGGTGGTCATCGGTCGCAACGAGCACGAGGCCGGGCGACCCACTGTGCTCGTCTACGGGCATTACGATGTACAGCCGGTCGATCCACTGGAGCTCTGGGAGAGCGACCCGTTCAGCCCTGTTGTCCGGGACGGCAAGGTCTGGGCCCGTGGGGCAACCGACAACAAGGGGCAGTTCTTCGCGCACCTCTGCGGTATTGCGGAGACCATTGAAGAGGCTGGAAAGCTTCCGGTGAACCTCATCATGCTTCTGGAGGGGGAAGAGGAAATCGGCTCCCCCAGCCTGCGCCCTTTTCTTGAAGAGCACCGCGAGACACTGGCTTGCGATGTGATCGTGGTTTCAGATACGGGGATGGTTGCTCCCGGCGTGCCTACGCTGGGTTACGGTTTGCGGGGAATTACCTGTTGCGAGTTCGCGGTGCGCGGGCCGGTTCGCGACCTGCACTCCGGAGTTTACGGGGGGGCCGTGGCCAATCCCGCCACGGCGGTAGCCCGGTTGGTGGCAAGCCTGCACGACGAGAGCGGACGAGTGCAGGTTGAGGGATTTTATGACGAGGTAGCAGCTCTGGAGGACTGGGAGCGTGAAATGTGGCGGGGAGTGCCGGGAATGAGTGAGGAGGATCTACTGACCGTCACGGGCTCTCCCGGGTCCCATGGGGAGGAGGGCTACACCTCTGCCGAGCGCCTGTGGGCCCGGCCCACGGCGGAGGTGAACGGAATCTGGGGTGGTTACCAGGGGGAGGGCTCCAAGACGGTCCTGCCTGCTGAGGCGTTTGCCAAGTTATCCTTCCGCCTGGTGCCCCACCAGGACCCGGTGACCATCATGGACAAGGTCCAGGCTCACCTTGAGAAACATTGTCCGGCCGGGGTGACCATTGAGGTGGAGCGCGGGCACCATGGGCAGGCCTACCATACCGATCCGCACTCTGCATATGGCAAGGCGGCACAGGAGGCGCTGCTCAAAACCTTCGGGAGGGATCCGGTGTTGATCCGGGAGGGTGGCAGTATACCGATCATCCAGGACTTCAAGGAAGTGCTCGGAGTCGATACCCTTCTCCTTGGGCTGGCGTTGCCCGATTGCCAGATCCATTCCCCCAATGAAAACTTCACGGTAGAGAATTTCGAGGGAGGGATTCGTCTGAACCGGGTCTTGTTTGAAGAGCTCGCTGGTTGTTAGATACCGCGCAAGGCCCATGAGTGACGAGGCAACCACCAAACGCGATTTTATCCGGGATATCGTGGCGGAAGACCTGGCGAGCGGAAAGCACGCCAGGATTGTGACCCGCTTTCCTCCGGAGCCAAATGGCTACCTCCATATTGGACATGCCAAGGCGATCTGCCTGAGCTGGGGCATTGCGCAGGAGAACGCCGCCACGGGTTCGGACTTTCATCTCCGATTTGATGACACGAATCCTTCAAAGGAGGAGCAGGAGTATGTCGATAGTATCCAGGAGGACATCCGGTGGCTGGGCTGTGACTGGGGTGAGCACCTCTATTTCGCGAGCAACTATTTCGAGTTCTTTTATGACTGTGCGGTGCATCTCATCAGGGAGGGCAACGCGTTCGTGGACGAGCAGACGGCGGAACAAATCCGGGCGGCGCACGGCACAGTTTCAGAGCCGGGGAAGGAATCTCCCTTCCGGGATCGACCCGTGAACGAGAATCTGGAGCTTTTTGAGAAAATGCGGGCCGGAGGGTTCCGGGATGGGGAGGCTGTCCTGCGCGCCAGGATCGACATGGCTTCGCCGAACATGCATCTGCGTGACCCGATCATTTACCGGGTTCTGCACGAGAGCCACCACAACACGGGAGATAAGTGGTGTATCTACCCGATGTATGACTTCGCCCATCCGCTGGAGGACGCTCACGAGCACGTGACCCATTCTCTCTGCACGCTCGAATTTGAGGTGCATCGGCCGGTCTATGAGTGGGTGATTGAGCATTGCCCGGTACCATCCGTCCCGCGTCAGATTGAATTTTCCCGGCTTACCCTGAACTACACCGTTGTCAGCAAGCGCAAGCTCCTGCAACTGGTGGAGGAAGGGAAGGTGGACGGCTGGGATGATCCACGCATGCCCACCCTGTCCGGAGCCCGAAGGCGGGGGTATCCCCCGGAGGCTGTTCGCAACTTCTGTGAGGATGTGGGAATCACCAAGTTCAAGGGAGTCACCGATGTGGCTCGTCTCGAGAATGAGGTGCGCAAGGTCCTCAATGCAACCGCTCCGCGGCGCATGGCAGTCCTTGATCCCCTCAAGATGGTTCTTGTCAACATGCCGGAGGATCACTTCGAGGAAGTCGAAGCCCAGAACAACCCCGAAGACGCACATGCCGGGGTGCGGAAGCTCCCCCTGGGACGTGAAATCTGGATCGAACGAAATGACTTCACGGTAGAGCCACCACGGAAATACTTCCGTCTGGCCCCGGGCCGGGCCGTCCGGCTGCGCGGCGGATACATCGTGCAGTATGTGGATCATGTATGTGATCCCGGCAGCGGGGAGGTGACTGAGGTGCATTGTGAATTCCTGCCGGGTACGATCGGTCAGTCGCCGCCCGAGGGAGTGGTGTGCAAGGCCGCCATTCACTGGGTGAGTGCAGCCCATGCCGAGGAGGCGGAGGTTCGCCTCTATGATCGTCTCTTTGATCATGAGAATCCGGATGCGGCGGAGGATGGATTTCTCTCGGTTCTCAATCCTGATTCTCTTGAGATTATTGCGGGAGCGAAGCTGGAACCGGGTCTCGGGAGCGAGCCAGCCGGTTTCTGCTGCCAATTCGAGCGGCTGGGTTATTTCTGCGCGGACTCACGCTATCACGGGTCGGGGAGCAAGGCCGTTTACAACCGGACGATCGGGTTGCGTGACACGTGGGCGAGGAAGTCCTGAGCGATTCTTGATTTCGCCAGCAAGTTAAGGTCATTCAAGAGTCTTAGCGGGAAAAGAAGTCAGTATTTCCTAATGGAAGCAGGCTGCTCTGACAGTCTTCCAGATAGTATGGATACGCTGAGGGGATGGGCTGCAGCCCCTGCCGTTATTGGCGGTGAACGGGTGTCTGCAACGGGTTGGACCAGCTGTTGATTTGTCATCCTAAACTAGCACGTTTTACTAACTAAAAAATATATGGATGGGCTGATAATAGCCCGGGTTTGATGGGTGCCGGTTCTCAACTGCACCCTGTTCATGAAAACAAACTTTCCCGGTCTTGCCCTGGCCATTCTGCTTAGTGCGTCTCTCTGCGCCGTGACCACTCTGCCGGCTGCTGAAGCGTCCTTCGCTTTTCCTGAGATTGATCATGGGGTGGGAGTGGCAGGAGAGCTCTATTACAGCCCGGCGCATCCGTCCCTGGCGCTTGGACAGGCTGATCCGGTCGAGGGGTATCCTCACGTCAACGCCTCCCTTGCGGGCGATCTCTGTGGAATTGATGGCGAGCCGGTCTCCGGGGGCAGGGTGTTGCGCCGGTCGCGTCCGCTTTCGGTTGAACTGGCGCAGCGCAATGAGGAGGGGGAACGCCGGGTTTTCCGGACCAGTTTGGCTTCGCTCCTGGCGCTGGGAGCTCCTTTTCTGCTTATGGGCCGACAGCGAGCCAGCTAAGCCTGCTCCAATCCCCGGCGGAACGCCCTGGGGTTGCAGACGGAGGGTTGGTGAACAGGGGGTTGCCGTGACCGGATGGCCCTCTGCGGGGAGAGCCCTTCATGCCCCTGCCATGGTGGCTGGATCGAGGGCGCTGCTGAGCTGTTCGGCGGTAATCCCGAGCTCTTCGAGGCGTTCGGCGCACAGTTCCCGGACGGTGCGCCCGGTTGCGACGGACTCCTTGGCGATCCTGCTGGCCTGGTCATAGCCGATCACGGGAGCGAGGGAGGTCACCATCGAAAGGGAATACTCGATCAGCTCATTACAGCGTTCGACCTGGGCCTCGATGCCGTCCACGCATTTCTCGCGGAAGATGGTGCAGACGTTGGTGAGGAGGCGGATGCTCTCGAGAATGCACTTGGCCATCACCGGCATCATGACATTGAGCTCGAAGTGGCCGTTGGCCCCGCACCAGGTTACGGTAGAGTGATTGCCGAAAACACGAGCGGCCACCATGGTGACCGCCTCGCTCATGACCGGGTTGACCTTGCCGGGCATGATCGATGAACCGGGCTGGGTTGCGGGCAGGGATATTTCGCCGATGGCGCAGCGTGGCCCGGACCCGAGGAAACGCAGGTCATTCGCGATCTTGTAGAGGCTGGCCGCAATCGTGTTGAGCTGCCCGTGGAATTCCACCATGGCGTCCTTGTTTGCCTGGGCTTCGAAGTGATTCTCAGCCTCCCGGAACTCGATTCCTGTTTTTTCCGCGATGAAGGCGATTGCCCGGGGGGGAAAGTCGGGATGACAATTCAGTCCGGTGCCCACTGCTGTTCCGCCGAGGGCGAGCTCGTGGATGGACTTCAGAGCCTTGTGGGAGCGGTCGACAGCTCTCTGGAGTTGCATGGCGTAGCCTCCAAATTCCTGGCCAAGACGAACCGGGGTGGCATCCATCAGGTGGGTCCGTCCGATCTTGAGAACATCGTGAAACTCCCCGGCCTTGGCCTGCAGGCTGTCACGGAGGGACAGGAGGGCGGGAAGGAGATCCTCCTTCAGGGCGACGCCGGCAGCGATGTGCATGGCCGTGGGAAAGGTGTCATTCGAAGACTGCCCCTGGTTCACATCGTCATTGGGGTGCACGGGTTTTTCGCCGTGCCCGGAGTCCTCAGCCGCGCCGGCGAGTTGAGCGCAGCGGTTGGCAATCACCTCGTTGGCATTCATGTTGGTCGAGGTGCCGGAACCGGTCTGGTAGACGTCGACGGGGAAATGTTCGTCGAGCTTGCCCTCGTAGACTTCCCGGGCAGCCTGCTCAATGAGTGAGGTTTTTGCGGTTTGGACATGGCCCAGTTCGCCATTGACCCGGGCGGCCGCCCACTTGATCAGGCCAAAGGCCCGGACGATACCCGCTTCGACCGGTTCGTGGGAGACGGGAAAGTTCAGGACGGCGCGCTGTGTGGAAGCCCCGTAGAGGGCCTCGGCCGGCACCTGCATTTCGCCCATGGAGTCGCGTTCAGTGCGGGTTTCGCTCATGGAGCTAGAACTACGGTTCCGCTGCCGTCTTGCAAGCACGAGTGTGACCCGTGCCCGGGGAGCAGACCGGCCGCAGGGCAGGGCCGAGCGGTGGGTTCTCCGGGTCCTGCAGGCTGTGATGAAGGCCCGGTTCCGGCACGAAAACCCGCCCGAAGGGGAAAAAACCCTTGAACCGGGCCGGAATCCACGTAAGAGACGGCCTCCCATGGCCAAGAAGTGCTGGATCGAGCGAAACAAACGCAAGCAGAAGACCGTCAAGAAGTATGCCGATGTCCGTCGGAAACTGAAGGATGAGAAAGACTACGTGGGTCTGAGCATGCTGCCGCGTGACGCGAGCCCGACCCGGGTTGTGAACCGCTGCGAGGTGACGGGACGCCGGAGGGCCTTCCTGCGCCGTTTTCAGCTCTCCCGCATCACCTTCCGCGAGATGGCTTCCGCCGGTCTTATTCCCGGCGTGACAAAATCGAGTTGGTAGCGTAGCTTCCAATGCTCGACCTGCGACGGCAATGAACTGCCCTGCCGCTCGCGTTTCAGATGCCAATTTACGAGTATCTCTCAGAGAACCCCGATGATCCGGAGCGAAGTTGCGTCCGTTGCGCGCGGGGCTTTGAATTAAGACGACCAGTTGAGCGCGAACCCCTGGAGGTGTGTCCCCTCTGCAAGAATCCTGTTCGCAAGCTGATCAGCAATGTCAGCTCGCCCAGAGTGGCAAAACCGTTTTCGGCCCAGGAAGCCAAGCGAGCCGGCTTCACGGTGCTTGAGAAGCGTGATCAGGGCGTATTCGAGAGGCTCTGACCGGGATGGAAGGATTGCTGACAACGCTGGCGAGCGCCTCGGGAGAGGTGCCTCATGAGTTTCCCTCCCTGCTGGAGGCCTTGTTGCTGGTTGCCGGGATCATCTTCTTTCTGCTCCTGAATGCCTTCTTCGTGGCGTCGGAGTTTGCGATCGTAAAGGTGCGCCCCACCCAGATTGAGGGAGAATTGAAAGACAAGCCCCGGCGGGCTCGGACTGCCAAGCACGTGGTTGATCACCTCGATGGATATCTGTCCGCCAATCAGCTGGGGATTACGATCGCATCGCTCGCGCTGGGATTTCTCGGGGAACCATTCGTGGCGGCTCTCGTTGGGCCTGCGCTTTACAGCATGGACCTGCCGGACTTCGTGAAGAATGCGGTTCCGACCATTTCCTTCATCATAGCGATCATTTCCTTTACCTTTTTGCATGTCGTCATCGGGGAGTTGCTTCCGAAGTCGATCGCCATCCGCAAGCCTCTGGGGACGACTCTGGCCCTGGCCCGGCCGCTCCATGGGTTTTACGTGGCCTTCAAGTGGGCCATTGCGATCCTGAACGGGACTGCCAACTGGATCCTGAAGAAGGTGTTCAAGATCGACCCGGTCGCTGAGAGCGAGGGTGTTCACAGCTCGGAGGAGCTCGCAATCCTCGTGGAGGAGAGCGAACGTCAGCAGGAAGTCACGGAGACCGAGAGGGAGATTCTGATCAACGCCCTCGAGTTGAACGATCTCAAGGTGCAGGATGTGATGACCCCACGGAGTGAGGTGGTCTTCTTCGATCTCGAGGAGCCCTTTGAGAGCAACCTCGAACGAGCGGCGTCCACCAAGCACACCAGGTTCCCGCTTGTGCAGGGGCACCTGGACAATGCCGTGGGTCTGATCCACATCAAGGATCTCCTTACCCTCACGGGGGAAAGCGACCCTGACCTGCTTCGGATCAAGCGGGAACTCAAGATTGTTCCCGAGACCATGCCGCTGGATGTGCTGCTCAACTTCTTCCTCAAGGAGCGGGCGCACCTCGCCATGGTGGTGGATGAGTTTGGAGACCCCTCCGGGCTCGTCTTCCTTGACAACGTCATCGAGGAGCTTGTTGGGGACATCCAGGACGAGTTTGACAATGAGTCGAGTGCCTTCACCCGCGTCAGCAATGATGAGTTTATCGTGGAGGGAGCCCTCACCCTGAATGAGCTTTCCGACCATGTTCCGGTTCTCGAGCTGGAGAGCGGAGAGGTGACTACGGTGGGCGGATACATAACCCAGCAGCTGGGCCATCTTCCCGAGCCGGGAGAGGCGATCGAGATCGTGGGCTACGAGGCGAAGGTGACGAGCACGGACGGCCGGCGCGTGGGCCAGGTTCATTTTACCCGCCAGGAAGGCCCGGAAGTCGAGGAAGTCGAGGAAGGTACGGCGGGTCAGGACTCGGAAGAGAGCTCCTAGGTTCCGTTCGCCCGGGCCGTGGGTGGAGTTATGGCACCCCTCGAGGCGGTGTTTGCGTTCTTACGCATGGTCGAGCAATATGGAATCCACCGCGCGGTCCATCTGGAAGGTATCGGAAAAGATAACGAGGGGAGTGCCTTCGGGAATGTCCCGTCGATTGCGCAGGGTGGCCACCGCATCCGCAATGGTATCGCGGGGTTTCTCCCGGAAGGGAATCACGAAGGGACGGACCCCGCGTGAAAGCGCGAGGCCGCGGCAGACGGTTTCTTCAGGGGTGAAGGCGTAAATGGGTGAGCGAGGTCGCAGGAGAGCCGTCTGGTTTGCGGTGGCCCCGCTTCGCGTGAAGACCACCATGATGGAGTCCTGGATGGAATTGGCGAGCTGGACGGCAGCCCGCACGGCTCGTTGCCTCGGGGTCCGGAGGTCCGCTTCCTGGCCGTAGCCCAGCCCTCCGGAACGCTCGATGCGGCGAGCAACACGGTCGAGAACCTGAAGGCAGCGCTTGGGATGTTTCCCGATGGATGTTTCCCCGGAGACCATGAGGGCATCGGCCTCCTCGTAGACCGCATTGGCGCAGTCCGTGATTTCCGCGCGGGTGGGGGTGGGGCTCTCGATCATGGATTCGAGCAGGTGCTGTCTCTTATACACATCTGACGCTGCCGACGATATGCAGTGTG
>CAWWCX010000121.1:0-9911 GCA_963935445.1 uncultured Roseibacillus sp. | reverse complement strand
CACACTGCATATCGTCGGCAGCGTCAGATGTGTATAAGAGACAGGACATGGGGCCGGTGCAGGCTCCGGCGATCGTTTCCGCCCAGGATGAGACTGGCGGAAATGCCGTCTTCGGCCGCCTGGCCAAGCTCCGTGGCTGTCGATTCCGTGGGGACGTAGAGCATTTTCAGGATACCGGTATCCGGGGGCAGCCACTTCTTTTCCTCCTTGGTGGTGGGACGTTCAATGGCAACATGCCCGGGAATACCGGGGACCCCATCGAGTCCCGGAAGCTTCAAGATCATTCCTGTTTCGGAATTCTCCGCGGCATTCGGGAAGGCGAGGCACAGACCCACCGTTATGCCGACCAGGGCTGCCACCGGGATACAACGCAGCACAGATTGTTTGACCGTCATCATACTGGAGTAGAGTCCTCCGGATCGCCTTCCGGGCCCTCGTCATCATTTCCCACCACGCGCGAACGCGTCTTCTTCCGGCGCAGTGACTTGAGGCCGCCATTGAGAATCTGCACGAGGACAAGCATGCAGAGCAGAGCCACGATAAACACCATGAGGCCGGCCGAGATATGAAATCCGGACGGATGATCGTCGGTTCCAATGGCCCATTCCTTGGAGACCCAGACCGTGCCGTAGTAGAGCAGGAGCATGCGGATGAAATTTCCGAAGATCGCGAAGGGCACTGCCGCGAAGGTCAGGAAGAGGCGATGCCAGCCATTCTTGAGGGCCAGGTAACCATAAATCATGCTTACCATCGTAAGGGCGAACAGGGAGCGCAGGCCGGAACACGCAGCCGCAATTCCGAGCGAGAATCGCTCACCGGCCGGAACACCCTCCGAGGGAGGGGAGTAGAGAGAGGTTCCCGAGCGCAGGACGTCCACCCCGGTGACCTTGAGATAAACCTCCGTGAGCTTGGTCATCAGGAGTTGAAGCGGGCTGGAGATCGGCTCGATCAGAAAAATAAGTGGCCAGGTCATTCCAAAGAGAACCCATAGCCAGAAGGCCCGCCGGAAATACTCCGTTCCCAGGAACCACAGGATGAAACCCGCCACGAAGATCTGCCCTGCAGCGTAGCCGACGTATTTTTCATTCGCCTTGTAGCCGCCGAAGTAAACAAAGCAGGCAAGGGCCAGTACTGCGAGGCCCAGCCAGCTCGGCCTTGGAGCCAGGTCCGCATAACGCTTGCGCGTCACGAGGGCGAGAATGAGAACAGCCGGGGGCACAAAGTATCCGAAAACCCATTCGTAGTCATCGTGACGATATCCCTGCTGCATGTTGCTCCAGAGGGTGGAGCGCTCAAACATGTAGCCCGTGGAGTATCCAAATACGAAGTACAGATATCCCATCACCAGAGCGACCGTCCCCACCACAATCGCAATGGGAAGGGGCTTGGGGCTACTGAGGGCGTTTCGAGGGGAACTCATCGTCCGGCAGGAGATATAGAAAAAACTGATTGTTTCCGGCTGGCAAGGACTCAGTCCGCCCCGGAAATTGTCCGCTCAAGGCAAGGGAGGGGCACCCCCGGGGGACCCTTGTGTCTTCCATCCCCGCCCATCATGCATCAAATACAACCGAATGAGGGAACCGGCCGACAGGTCTCTCATCTGGACACGGTCCTTCCCCTGGCGGCCTCGGCATCCGCAATAGCCTCGCGGTAAATCGCAGTCAGACGCTCAAGATTGCTTTTACGGTCGAAGTGAGCCCGGTAGCAGGCCAATGCCCTTTGCCCCATCGCCTCCCGGCTGCGTCCCGGAAGACTGAAGAAGCGCTTTATCGCCGAGGTCAGGCTCTCCACATTGCCCGGTTCGACCAGGTATCCCGTCTCTTCCTCACGGACAAGATCCCCAGGTGCGGTCCCCCGGGAAGAAATCACAGCAGTGCCCATGGCGTAGGCTTCCAGGACCGTGCGTCCGAAGGTCTCGTAGCATTGGGTGGGCAGGATGAGCAGCTCAGATTCGGCGATCTCCCGGCAAGCCTCGGCCACGGGAAGACGCCCCGCAAAGGTTACCAGTGGATTCCCGGCGGTCATTGCCCGCAGTTTTTCTTCCAGGGGACCGGAGCCGACCATGACCAGAGGAACTTCAATTCGTCCCTCCACCCAGGATTGCAGGAGGGGCTCCACGCCCTTTTCCTCGGAGTAACGCCCCACATAAATCGCTCGCTTCTGTCGCGGTCCGGGTTGCAAGTCCGGAAGGTCAGGAACGACATTCGGTTTCACCCGGATGCGGTCCTCCGGAAACCCCCCCTCCAGAAACTTGCGGCGAACAATCTCGGCAGCTACGATGAAACGATTCACTTCCCGTGGATAGGTGCCTCGCAACTTGTGCAGCGCATTCATTCCAACCACCACAGCTGAGCCCGGGAGGCTCCCACGGTAACACCGGTACCGGAGTCCGCCCCACCCAACAGTCTTTCCAAGACAGAGTTCACAGTGTTCGCCTGCCCGCAGGAACAATGCGCTCGCACAGAGAGGGCGGTAATTCCGCAAGGTCTGCACCACGGCCACCCCCGCGTCCTGCGCGGCCCCGTAGACCGAGGGTGAGATGAGGGGAAAGGAATTCTGAACGTGCAGCACATCAAAGGAGCCCGCAGCCAGTATGCCCGCCACCTCGCGCCGGCTTTGCCTCGACCAGAACGTTCCCACCGCGGTGCGCAGTCGCCCCTGCTGTTCGATCTCCTCATTTTCGCGAACATAGACCTCCACCTCATGACCCGCAGAACGCAGGAGTTCACATTCAGCGGCGAAGGACGCATCCTCCCCTCCACGCACGAGGTAATGATTGTGAACCATGAGGACACGCAGAGGTCGGTCCTCGTCCACATTCTCAGACAAAATCTTCACGGTCACCATCACCGGGGCGCTCAGGGGAGGAAGCGATCCTCCCCGTTCCGGGTACCAGGTTCGAGCCAGCTGTTAAAAGCGCGACCTACTGATTCGCAGGACGCACTGGTCCCGGGGCCAGGACCGGCGGCTGCTCATAATCCGCCCCGGCTGTCAGAGCTTTCTCTTCCTCGATCTGTTTGGAGCGCGTCAACCCGGCTGCCACCACTCCAAGAAAGACGCCGAAAAAGTAGGGGTTGGGATAGGCCTCCATGGAAAGGACCCCCAGCGCGGACGCTCCCAGAAGCGAGAAGGCGAGGGCTGCCATCAGGCGCAGCTGGAGGACCTCGACCGATTTGCCTCTCGACATCCTGATCAGGCGTCGGTGGGCGTAGACCAGGCAGGGAATGAAAAGAGCAAGGGCGATTCCGATTGGGACATAGCCATACTTCAGGACAAAGCGGACAACCAGAGCATGAACGTGATAGGCATCGTCCCCCTGGAATTCTTCCGCCCCGAAGGGCGCCCAGTTACTCCCGTCAGCGAGCAGACTGAAATCCACGAAACGCGTATGGAAGGTCCGCACCCTGAAGAGATCCGCGTTCGCACCCTGCGTTCCCGTGATATTGTAAATCCACGTCTGCCACTCCTCGAGCTTGTAGGCAAGGTCCTCACCCAGCACCACGAGCAGGACCAACCCGGTCAGCGCCACCCCATAGGTCGCAACCGTCAGGATTCCACTCCGCAGGACGATCAATCCGAAAACCGCACCCGGGATCACCAGGAGCGGTCCACGCTTGAGGGAAAGCACGGCTGCGGTCGCGTAGAGAAGGAAAAGGAGTAAACAAACCGCAATGGGGAGGATTCGATATTCCTTCGCGATTCGGCCCCGGAACAAGAGGGGGGACAGACAGATCGCAGCGCAGATCGCCATACAGGTCGCCAGCGGACCCTGGGCCGAGAAGGGACCGAAGATTCCCTCCCCCCAGAGAAGGTACTTCAGGTTGATGGAGAACCCGGTCTCCATGTATTTGTGCTCAAACTCAAAGAGCCCGAAAAAGAAGTGCCACAGGGCGTGAAGCGCTGCCGGCACCATGATGAGCACCACGAATCGCAGGTATTTCTGGACGTCCACCACCCCGGGCAACGCAAGAGGCAGCACGAAAATCAATCCATAGTAGGCGGAGGTGTTCGCCAGCGGTTTGAGCATCTGCATGCCAACCCCGGTCTTGGCGACCGCAATAACCGCGGTCGCGGCCACCAGGAAGGTCGCCACGCAGAACAGAAGAGTCTCCCGCCTGGTCAGGAGCCGCACCCGCAGGGCGAAACTCGCCAGATAATGAAGGACCATGCCAAGCAGCATGACCGGCGGGACGGCCAGGATGAAGTAGACGTCCCTGAAATCCATGTGCAGGACACCCGCGATCACGAGCATTTTCTTCGGAATGTCCAGGTAGGCCGCCAGCACAGCCAGCACATACACGGATGCCCGGGGAGCGACACACCCAAGGAGGAAGGCCGGAATCCATACGAAGCGGTAGGTCGCCCCGATCACATTCCCCGTCCCCGTCAGGATCGTCATGACGACAAACAGCCCGAGGGCCATCATGGTGACCATCAGGACAATCGGTCCTATTCTGAAACTACCCATTGGGGATCTTTTAGTTGGTCATTCCGAAGCCGAAGGCGTTCAAATCGAAGGGAAATCCGGCGTTCGAGTGCGGGACCCCCGCCAACTCGCTCGTGAGCATACGGGGGAGGTTTTTCCGGAGAATAGGAATCCGGGCCTCACTTGCCACATTTTTCGAACCGTTCCACCTTGTTAAGCACTAACGCCGAAGATTCTTGAGCATCCGGTAAGGAGCACGCACGAGGGGGAGCAGAAGTGAGTGTGCAAACTCGTATCGCCTGATCCGGTCGGCCAGGCTGGAGTGAAGCGGCCGCGCCGCGGCAAGTTGCACAACCTCATCCAGCTGCTTCCCCCTCCGCGACCAGTCGAGGTGCTCAAGGGCATAGTCCCGCGCCCGCGCCTTCAAGGCCCCGATCTCCTGCCGACGGTCCACGAAGGACTGGAGCTTCCTCGCCAGATCCTCTTCTTCTACCTCACACTGGGGCCAGTAGTAGCCATCCCAGCGGCAGAAGCGCCGCTTGACCTTGACGAGAGCTCCATTCACGCCGTCCACCACGAATTCGTTCATGGGCGGCTGGTCCGGAGTAATCGCAGGCAGACCGCAGCTGATCGCCTCGGCCAGGGTAAGGCCGATCCCATCGAGCTTGGAGAGGTAGCAGTAGACATCCCCCCGGTGGTAGAGGCCCGGAGCCGACACGCTCTCCTCGACCACCTCAAGACGTTCCCCCTTCACCAGCCGGTCGATCTCATCCCCGAGATCCGGATAAAACTTTCGGAGATCCACCTGGGAGTGAATGAGCAGCTTCACATCTGGTGCGGTAAGCCTGGCGAATGCCTTGATGAGAACATCTGCCCCCTTCCGGTCCGGGCTGTATCCCGATGAATTGAAGAAGACCAGTTTGTCTGCGTCAGCCGTGCTCTTGTCGCCTGGTTTGAAAAGATTCACGTCCGTTCCCCAGGGCACATAATGCGCCTGCGGGTGCCAGTCAAAAGCGCTGAGGTGGCGTGCGGTGTTACAGAGCAGGAAGTCGAAGCTCTCGAAAAGCGGGACCGTCTCCTCGGTGTAATAGTCCACGTAAGTCCCGACGATCACTCCCAGTTCCTTGAGCCAGATGACCGGAGGCCACCAGCGCTGCTCATTGAAGATGACCAGTTCGATACCATTGCGGCGGACCCAGCGCTCGAGGTCCGCCCTCCGGATGGGCGTGAGATTGGTCTGCAGGAGTGGCTTCTTCCCCCAGGTCACGTTGGGGCTGTCCCAGTTGGGATCACCCTTGGCGTACCCTTCTCCTCCCCTCGCATAGATGAAGACCTCGTGGTTCTCTTCCAGGAGGTTGAGATACTGTTTTGAAACGTAGGCCGCGCCTCGCTCAAACCAGGTGGTGACAATGCCTATCTTCATGGCCGAATCACTCGGTCCTTGTAATCAGCTCGAGGCAGTGGCGCACGATCCGCGGAGCGGCCTGCCCGTCGCCGTAGGGGTTCACCGCATTGGCCATCCTGCCGTATGCCTCCGCGTCAGTGAGAAGCTCATGAACCTGCTCGACAATTACAGTGCGGTCCGTCCCCACCAGCTTGACCGTCCCGGAGGACACCGCTTCCGGCCTCTCAGTGGTATCGCGCATTACGAGAACGGGCTTGCCCAGCCCCGGAGCCTCTTCCTGGACCCCGCCCGAATCCGTAAGAACAAGGCGGCAGACCGACATGAGGGCCAGAAAGGGCACGTAGTCCATTGGCTCGGCCAGGATCACGTTCCCAAGGGGAGTCCCACCCGCGCCAAATCGGCCATGAACGACCTCCCGGACATTGGGATTCAGGTGCACGGGATACAGAAAATCCGTTCCCTCGTGCCGCGAGGCGAGCTCGGCAATTGCATCACAGATTTCAAGAAACCCCTGTCCAAAGTTTTCGCGGCGGTGGCCGGTGATGAGAACGAGCCCGCGGTGACCCTCCTGCCAGTCACGGTAGCGCCCGGCGGGCACTCCATGGCCAACAAGCTGCTCGACGACATCAGGCCTCACGTCACCCTCCCTGATTCTGGCCACCACATGCTGCAGAGCGTCGATCACCGTATTCCCGGTAACGAAAATCCGTTCCTCCGGAATATTTTCGCTGCGCAGATTGGCTGCGCTCTGCTGCGTTGGGGAAAAGTGATAGGAAGCCAGCCGGCCGGTGAGGAGGCGATTCATTTCCTCGGGCCATGGACTGTAAATGTTGTTTGTCCGCAGGCCTGCCTCGACGTGCCCGACCGGAATTCGCTCATAGAAGGCGGCCAGGGCAGCACTGGTGGAAGTCGTGGTGTCACCGTGGACCAGCACGAGATCAGGCCGGCTTGCCTGAAGCACCTTGCCCATGCCGCAGAGCACCCTGCTCGTGATGTCATACAGGGTCTGGCCCGGAGCCATGATATTGAGATCATGATCGGGCTCGATCCCGAACAATTTCAGCACGCTATCGAGCATCTCACGATGCTGTGCGGTCACGCATACCTCGGTCTGCACGTTCTGGTGTCGACCGAGCTCCTGAACCACCGGGGCCATCTTGATGGCCTCCGGGCGAGTCCCAAAGACCGTGAGTACTTTCCTGCTCATCTCAGCTGCCCTTCTGGTATCCCATGCGCTCAAGCACTTCGGCCAGTTCCCGGTCCAGGAACTCTCTGGTTTCGGGCTGCAACTTACGGGCGTGCGACCCCGCCTTCACACTCCGCTTGTGGGCGGTCTTGTCCTCCTTGACCACGTCGAAGTCCGCCTGGGAGATGATCTCCTCGATCAGGCGCTGGTTGCCATCCAGGCCCAGCGGCGGGGTGACACGGCGCAACCACCCGCCAAAGTCTTCCACCATGTCCTCGTAGCGCTCCACCCTGATCCCTGAGGTGTCGGCCCAGTCAAGCACCTCCAGGTAGCGCGCCTTCCACGCCGGCAGATTCTCCCTCACGTATTCATCCACGCCCTGGGCCGCAGCCCGTTCCCTTGCCTCGAGATGGAGCTCGTCGATGACAGTATGTGCATACACAATGGAGTAGTATCCTGAAGTCAGCACATCGCGCAAATCACGCAATACGAGAATCACCCGGTAGCTGTCCAGGTCTTCAAGCAACACCGGCCGCCGTAGCGGCCCGAAGAAATAACCCTCCTTCCGGAAGAGAGGCTCGCACTCGCCCGCGGTGAAGAGTTGGTCGACCTTGGAGCGATCCGTGTGCAGGAAATAGCTCTCGAGGTCGACCCGGCGCAGCTCCGCATCAGCGGCAAGCTGGGAGAACACCTTGCCCAGGAACATGGATGCCGCACGGTGCCCCCCGAAGAAGATGACACTGGGCTCGCCAGTGCGCGGCTCCAGTTCCCCATTGAGATAGCGCCTCTCCCGCTGGAACAGGACGTGCCGGCACACCAGCTTGGAGAGCCTGACATACAGCCCCGGCATGGTGTTCATAAACCACTGCCGGAACTTCCGGATGATAGTCTTCAAGACGTCTTTCCCTTCCCGGATTGAAGCACTTCCGGACGGCTCAGGAAGCGCTCGTAGGTTGCAATGGCCTGCCCGATCACCTCGTTCGAGGAGGAGTCCTCCAGCTCCTGCCGCAGGCGTTCCTTCTCCATCCTTTTCTTTTCGCGATCCTCGTTTGTACGCGGCGTGCGGGTCTCCTTCATGGACGCGGTGACCTCGCCGTTGAACCCGGTGCCGTGCTTGTCATTCAGGGCATGAATGACCCCGGAAAAGTCTGCGATAAGCAGGCTGAAATCGCATGCCGTGATCTGGTCCACGTAAGGCTCGAAGGCCTCGTAGAACATTCCATACCAGACCAGGGCCCGTTCATATTTCACAAAGGGCCAGCGCCGCACCATCGAGCAAACCGCATCCACGGGGTGGCGAAGCGTCAGGAGGACCGGGATCCCCATCTTCATGCCCTTGATCGTTTCCGCCGGGCTGTGAAAGTGGTGCCCGAAGACAAAGGACTCCCCCTGCAGATCCACGAACAACTCGGTCGCGTAGGAGTTCGCGGAGCCTGGGAAACCATCAATGATGATCTTCTGTTCAGCGTTGGTGTAGGATTCGCGGGTGTCGTAGTTCGGAACCTTCCTCCTCCGGCGCCGGGTGCGCCCGATCCGGTAGGGCCACATCAAGGGAGCGAGCTGTTCACGGCACGCCAGCTGGAACCGGACCTCCATGGCAGCCGCCTTCAGTTGTGATTTCATGAGTTCTTGATATTCCGCAGGGTTTCCACCACTTCGCGCGCCCGGGCCTCCCACGTATGGCGAACCCGCAGGACTTCCACGTTCCGGCGTCGCCCCTCAATTTCTTCTGGGTGGGCAGCAAGCCTACAAAGAAGCTGAGAAAATTCGTCGACGCCGGAGACAACCCATCCTGCTCTATTGCGCTGGATAAATTCTGCAAGCACGTCGGATCCTGCAGAGACTATGATTGGGAGTCCAAAGGAAATGGCTTCGAACACCTTCACTGGCATTACGAATTCGTGATAATCACTGTCCTCCCAGACACAGAGAGCAATATCGGCCTTGTGGTAGTAAGCGTCCAGTTCACTTCCCTGAGCATGCGCAACCGCAATGCGGTGAAATCTGTCAAATTCATAAAGGTCTCCGTGGGCTCGGAGTGCACGCTCACGAGTAATCACCTGCAACCTTAGCAGTTCATTTTCATCTACGGCAGAGAAGAAGCGGCGGAGATCATACACAGGAGGAGCAATATTTCCCACGAATACCAAGTCAATGGGAGCACCCGCCGCTTTATCACGCGTCACTAGAGGGCGAGCCTCTCCCCCGGGAGGCAGCGAGCGTATCTCCGACTGCAAAAAAGAGCAGGGAAGATGGGTCGCCATTCTAACATTCGGAAGGAAGAGAACATCCACCGATTTCTCGTAGGCTTGCAGTTCCTGTCTCCCAAAAAATGGAATGCAGCGATTCTTGATATAGGATCGGATCCCGGCGGCCTTGGTACGTTCAAACAGCCAATGGATGTCGCGATAAAACAGACCGATTGGAATTCCTCGATCGTGGAGATCCTGCAGCAAGTGGTAGTCAAAGCCCATGCGGAGTGGCCCCCGGCGCAGCCAAGTAAGGGCAGGCGGAACATTGACGGACTCCGAATACACGATTGCCTGACCACGCTCTGCCTTTAGTTTTCGGTGTAACTCTCGTGCTTTCCTCACCCGCTCCATACCAGATCCTGTAAGGTCGAACACTTCTTCTCCTATCGCGGAAAAGGCGTCCCGCATACGCGCGGGTCTCAGGACCGAAGCGACATTGCCGGAAGGAACAATCTCCTTGGGATAGTGATAAATAACCATGCCTTATCGCCCGAGGGAGGCCGCGATTCGCTCCCCCACCTTCCCGTCGCCGTAGAGCAGGCTCCACCCGGTTACACTGCTCGCAAACGCGATCATGCCGGGCATGCCCCCGATAATCGTGGTGCATTTCATGGGTTAAACTTTATCAGGAGCGACGGCCCC
>CAWWCX010000120.1:0-9944 GCA_963935445.1 uncultured Roseibacillus sp. | reverse complement strand
CCAGCGTTGACGCATGGACGATCCTCTCGCGCGCCCAGGCGATGATCTCAGCATCGCTCGGTTCCGGGAAATGCGCAAACTGGATGGCGAACTGGTAGCCCACCCTGTTTTCGGCCAGTGGCCTTCCCTTCCGGTCGGTGATAAGCCCTCGGGGCGCCGGAATTTTCAAAGTCAGCGTCCGGGCATCGGGCCGGGTCAGCACCGCAGCCTCTCCTTGGCCCCCTGCAGGCGCCTCCCCTTCCGGACTGGTCTCTTCCTGACCGCCAAGACGTCCCCATAACGCCATGGTCAGCGCGGAGAATAAGATCCATTTGTATCTCATGGCGGAGGAATCGGACTCTAGCCCACCAGAATGCCTTCAGCAATGCCCGGAATACCCCCGCATCCCCTTGGACGTACCAGACAGGACTGTGGGCGCTCTGCTAACCAGTCGTTTACAGGCATTTGTCCGCCCCTTTTTGGCCTATTCCAACCAGTCCACCCGCACCCTCATGAAGCGGGGCTCCTCTGCGTTATAGGGAAAGAGATCGCTCGCTTGGATCCACTCACCCTCATCCGTCACCGAGAGCACTGTCTCCAGGACTGCTGCGGGCCCGGCCTCCCAGCTTATCAGGTCAGAGGAGGCCTCCGGTATGACTTTGATCCCTTCGGGGAGGTAGCGCCGGAAATATACCATCGTCAAGAACCCCTCTGGACTCAGGAACGGGGCAAGAGCAGACCCATCGCCCACTTCGCCCGGATCAAGATCCAGAACAAATTCGATCATATTCGCCAGGCCGTCCGCATCCGCGTCAGCCAGTTGCCCTGCCGCCGATGCGTCGGCATCCTCGAACTCCCTCGCCGCCCACGCCGCATACGTATCCAGAAAAGTGACGGTTACCCTTCCGGAACGGGAAGGTCCCGCCTCGGGAATCGCAATCAGCTCGAAGGTGTAGCGCCCGGGCAGGGGCACAGAAACCGTGGTATCTTCATTAGTACCATTCCCAAATGTCGCCACCGCCGGCCCGTCGTCCAGAATCCAGTTGAACGTTATGGAGGAGGGGTCCAGTGCACCATAGTGCACGGCGGCATCGAGCGTTGCACTCGCTGGAAAGCTGATCACCTGGTCCGCCCCGGCGAAAACGAAGAACCCACTACCGATTCCAGGTGTACCCTCCGGAGCCGCCCCGGCAGTCCAGCTCGCCCGCTCACCCCAAAGTCCGGGGTTGGAGGCCTCATCAATGATCACAAGAGAGAATCCCCCGCCGTCTGTGGAGGGAAACCATGTATCCCGGTAGGTAAAGTCATGCACAACCGCATTGAGCTCCACAAGCTCCAGTCTCAGACGGTCCTCGTCGTTATCCAGTTTGCCTTTCCATTCTCCGGCAACATTCACACCAAGGCCATACACACTCCGGAAGGCCTCCTCATCAGCTACCACCACGATATACTCGCCCGGCGCAAGAATCCTGTCCGGAAACGCGAATCTCACTCCTTTTGTGAACTCGACCCCGTCGAGACGAATGGGTTCCGCACCAACATTGCGCACCTCGATGAACTCGGCATCGGCAGGGCCCGCCGGGTGATACATGATCTCCGTGATACGCAGGGACTGCAAAACCTGGTATTCGGCACTCAAGTCCGTGGAGTTTGAAAAGCCGGGGGTAGGAACTGCAAAGCGGGCGTAGAGGGCCTCCCCATCCGTTGCACGCCCCTGCGAGTAATCAGGAGAATCACAAGTCGTGTGAACACGGTCGATTTCCACGAGATTGGCCCCGTAAATCGCCAGCCACCCGTAGCTTGCGTCCAATTTGAAGGGCAGCTCCGAGGGGCTGTTGGCACCATTCCCGGCCGCCTCCAGGACAGAGAACCCACCGCCTCCCATAAAACTCAACGCTGGCAACACTGCCCACCGGGTCGGGTCCCGTGGAGAATCCGTAATGCGCAGGCCTCCGATGGAGACCGGAAGAGCATCCGGGTTGTACAGCTCCACGAAGTCCTGTGTATAGACAACCTCCGGTTTGCTCATCCACTCATTAATCCGTACTGCCGCCGGATCTCCCAGCGAGTGGATCTGGTTCTCCCCACCCGGCGTCGGAAGATTGAGACGCCAGGCCTCTTCTGCCGGTCCGGTCCGCCCGATAGAAAGATCGGAAACCTGGGGACCGAAAACCACTGAATCGACAAGCTCCCCGGATGGATCGAACAGTGAAACGCTTTCGCCGGCACCATTCAGGGAAAACCCCAGTCGAATCCCCGGGCCGCTGGAGGACTCCGCATACACGAGCAGACGCTGGCCACTTCCGATCGAGACTCCGGCCGGGAAGACGAATTTGTCGGGCTCAGCAGGATCATCCGTAAGAGAATACCCGGCTAGGGAGAGCGCGGATCCGGTATTGCGCAACTCCACGAAGTCGGGAAACAGCCCTTCGACCTCATACGCCGACTGATTAACGGCCAGCACCTCGCTGAGGTAAAGGTCCCCATGCGGAACGTCCTGTGAATCCAGGGTCACGGCGGCAACCGCCTCGGGCGGGGCCCCGAGTTCCTCGTCAACGATCGCCTCGACGTAGGCCCGCCGTGCATCCATGAACTCAATCATGCCTTCGATCACGTTTCCGGGAACCCAGCCGGTCAGGTGATTGAGCAGGAGAGCGTCAAAACGCTCCTTGGAAAAACTGGTCCGGGTGAGCTCGCGCAGCTCCTGGAAATACCGCGTCCTGATGCTGGGCGCATTAAAAAGCGGGACGAGCGGGCCGAGAGAACTGCCCGATTGTATCATATCGAAAAGAGTGTGCTCTGGGTCGGTTATCCGAGAACCGTCCCCCCGTCCGAGGATGGTGTCGAGGTCATGCGGCAGGAATATGAACCGTGGATCGTTCACTCCACGATACATGCTGTAGTCGTCGTCTGTTCCATTGCTGGCGTTCGTTTCCCCATTCGCGATCAGGGTTTCCACCGCAAACCACCGCATCCACTGATCGAGATTCGCCACGTTCTCGACCTGGTCGATGTAGTCAGGGTCATTGTCAGCTTGGTTCATCACGCGCAGGAACTCATCCAGGTCCGCCCAGTCATCCTCGGACTCATTGGTCTGCTTCCCCCAGCCATCCCGGAGATACCTCTGGTAGTCTCCCTCCCGGTAGGCCCAGTTCACGTCCGGCCGCACTTTCTTGTAGAGATTCCCCTGAGAGTCGCCCGGCATCTTCTGGTCCACAAACTCGAAGTTTGGTGGCTGGACGTAAACGAGGCTCCCATAATCCTCCTGGTCGCCGCTCGCGAGATCATTTCCATTACGCCGGATGGAAACTCGACTGGTATCAGATGCCGGCAGGTCGCTGGCTTGAAACAACTTCATTCCTATGAATTGCAACCAGGTGAACTGGGTGTTCAGGTTCATCTGGGTAATGCCATTCCAACTCGTGCCACGGGGGATGTTGACCCGCATTGGAGGCGGAGTATCCCGGCGACTGCTCGCGCCCCGGACCCGTACCCCGCACTGGTAGCGAACCACCGGACCACTGCAGTCGTCGGCAATAAGAGTGCAGTGATGCTGGGCATTGGAGTCTCGATCGATCCTCGTGAAGGCACGGTTCTCAGCGGCGGTCATCACCAACCGGTAAACGCCTTCTCCACCGGGATTCTCCTGGTCATCCACCTGGTAATGGAGGTTGGCGACCTGCCCAATCGAAGTAGGTGCAGGCCAGGTGCGCTCGTTCACTCCATCCGTAGCGGAGATATAAAACTCGATAATGGTCTGGTCCTCCATGGCGGGCAGGCTGACCCCGAACACGCCGTCGTTCGCCTCCCCGTCTCCGTGAAGGCCGTCATCCACCAGAGGGACCGTTGAGAACTCAGGTGGATCGAGCTGGGATATCCGGTAATAAAGGGTGGCCGACAAGCCTGCCTGATCCGTGTCACGCAGGCGCGCCCGGATCGTCACGGTATCCGTCGAACGCGGGACAAGCGGACTGTGCTCTACATTCTCGATCAGGGGCGCCACCGCGTTTTCAGCAAGAGCCGTCGAGTTGACCGCTCCAGGAGTAGGCCCACCCACGCTCGCCTTCCAGTTCTGACCGGATTTGTTCGTGAGAGCCGCATGCTCAAGTTCGAGGGACGCGCCTGCACCATCATGAGCAGCCTCCCACACCCAGCCAGCCTCTCCCGTATCCGTAACCCTTGTCCGGGTTGCCCAGTCCCCCTGATCGTAATACCGCACCTCATCAACCTGCTCTCCATTCTGGTCTGACAACCGGATGCGTTCCCCCCGGTTGCTGAGAGAACCCGTCCACCCACCGGTTAGATGAGACACCTCGCCATAGGTCCGGGTAAACTGTTCCGGGTCCGCCGCGATGACAAGAAACCCACCCGACGGAAGCGCAAGGTCCGGAAAGGTAAAGCTGATGCCGTTGGTAAAAGCCCAGTTCTTCAGCTGGACCGGCCCGTCACCAATATTCACGAGCTCAAGATACTCATCAGCCGGGTCCTCACTATCCGGGTGATACATGATCTCGTTGATCACAATCGCATCGGAAGCCTCCCCAATCTGGATACGCACCCTTGCCGGGACTGAATTGAGAGCCTCGTCCCGCGCAAGGTAGGTGAAGCTGTCAACTCCCTCGAACCCTGGAGGGTGGGTGTACCTGAACGACCCGTCCGGGTTGAGAATCAGCTCTCCCTGCACAGGAGGAGTCACCAACACCGCAGTAAGAGCGGCACTGTCAACATCGGTATCGTTGGCCAGCACGCCGATATCCATGCTGATGTCGAGGTCCTGGTCCCGAATCGCCAGATAGGAATCAGCTGTTGCCACCGGAGGATCGTTGCTGCCCAGGATCTCGAGGTGAACGGTCACCGGGCTCGAGGCGCGGATCCCGCTCATGGCGAGATAGACGAAGGAATCCATCCCTGCGAAATCCTGCCCCGGGGTATAATGAAAGGAGCCGTCCGGACTCATCTCGAGCAACCCGCGAACAGGTGGACTCACCAGAACAGCCGTCAGAGGGTCATTCTCCCTGTCGCGGTCATTGTCCAGCACCCCCTGCGATGCAGGGACCGCCTTCGGGGTATCTTCCCGCACCGTATAAGTATCAACCACGCCCTGCGGCGCGCTATCGAGGTAGATCGTCACCGTCGTGACGGGAGAAGTGAGCACTCCGTCGCTGGCGCGATAGCTGAATGTCACCTCTCCGGAGGCACCGTCCTCCGGAAGAAAGAAAAAGGAACCTTCGGGCCCCATGGTGAGCTCCCCACTGTCCACACCCTCCACCAATTCCGCAACAAGCGGCGTTCCATCCGGGTCGAAGTCGTTAGAGAGGATTCCATCCTCGCTGCTCACGATGATCCATGTGCCTGGATCGGTCGCGTAGGCATCCTCTACCGAGACCGGGGCATCCTGCGAGTTGACAACCTGCAAGGTAACCGTCTCCACAGGAGAGACCCACTGTCCGTCCGAAACCGCATAGGTGAAACGGTCCGCTCCAAAAAAATTGGACGCTGGAAGATAGGAGAACGAGCCATCCTCCTCGAGAATGAGATCGCCGTTCAAAGGGGCTTCTACCAGCATCGCGGTCATATCGTCCCCGTCCGGATCCCGGTCATTGGCAAGAACTCCCTCCGCGGCATTACGGGCAAACTGGCGATCTTCCTCCGGAGAATAAGTATCGGGCTGGGTCTCGGGGATATCGTTGAGGCCCGGAAGGACGTCGATAGTGACCGTGCCAAGACTACTCGCCAGGCCGTTGCTCGCCCGGTAGGTAAAACTGTCCTCTCCCTCGAAATTCAATCCGGGCGTGTAGGCGAATGTCCCGTCCTCATTTACCACTACCGAACCATTGCTCGGCGCACGCTCCACGAGCGCTGTCAGCCCCGTCTCATCCAGGTCAACGTCGTTGGCAAGCACGCCGTTGATGGCTTCCCGCACAACCTCCAGCTCCAGATTAAAGCTGATATCAGAGCTCCGCTCATCACTCTGGTGGATCTCAACCGCCAGCGTGTTCTCTCCCTCGACGAATAACTCTACCGGGATGGGGGGCAATTCAATTTCCCGGTTTCCATCGTCCCCGGCATTCTGCGCAAAATCCTCATAGTCGGGATCGGGGTCAATATTGTCGTTCCCGATTCTCGTTCCGTTGAGGTAGACTACGATTCCATCATCGCGGAAGACCCGGCAGGCCGCGGTAATGATCGTTCCGGCCTGGGGCACGTTAAAACTACGCCGGAAGTAGGTGGTCGGCTGCTTGTCATCGGCATCCCCGCCAAAGCCGACCTGATGCGCCTCGTCACCATCACCGTAACCAAGCTCAGACGGCCCGCTGCTCCACTGTGAGTCGTCGTAATCAGGGGATCGCCATGAATCACCCAGGTCCGTCCCGGTGTCATTATACCGCCACTCCGACCCATACGCGACAACCGTACTGGCTCCTCCAAGAGATCCGTTCGCCACCGTAATCTGCAGGACCTGATTCTCCCGCGCCGTATACACGTCATCCTGTGTGACTGGATTATCAGGCCGGGGCTCTACCATGATCGTCACCACGACCGGGTCCGATTCCAAGGCACCGTCTCCAACCCGGTAACTGAAGCTGTCCGTTCCGAAGTAATTGTCATCCGGTGTGTAGGTAAATGTCCCGTCCGCATCCAGAGACAGCAATCCGTGCTCCACATCCTCCTCGCGGACCGCACGCAGTGCGTCTCCTTCCGGGTCACTGTCATTGGCAAGCACACCATCTGCCGGCGCGCTCACGGTGAAAATCTCATCTTCAAAAGCCACATAAGTATCCACAGCGCCCTCCGGAGCATCGTTGACTGGCTGCACATTGATCGTCACCGTGGCTGCCCCCGACGTTCCTGTCTCATCCGTTACCTCGTAGGTAAAACTGTCAGCACCAAAGTAATCGGGATGTGGCGTATAGAGAAAGATCCCGTCGGGAGCCATGTTCAGCACTCCATGAACCGGCTGGACCAACACCGCAACAGTGGCATTTTCCCCCACCACGTCATTCGCAAGCACACCACCGACACCGTCCTCGCCCTGCGTCACAAGGATGTCATCAAAATATACATCAATCTCTTCATTAGCACGACTCGTCCCTGCCGTATAGGCCCCGAGTGAAATCGTATGATTCCCTGCCTGCAGCGACACATCGATACTGGCGTTCTGCCACCCGGAATCACCCCCGTTGTTGATATGCACGAGTGAATCATTTTCGTCGTCCCCGTAACGAACACCATTAAGCTCAAGAACCGCCTCTCCAAATTCGCCTTGTTCCAGGGCGTCCGAAGTTACAAGCCGGTAACGGAAACTGACCTCCACAACAGCGGGAGATGCCAGGGTAAAACTCTGTGTAAACGCACCCGAGGTCGCAGTCGGTCCTTGCACGAACCGGTTGTCCAGGCCCCCGATCGTGACGTGCAGGCCCGCTCCCGAGAAACCGCCCGTCGCATCCACGATCCCGGCCGCATAATCCGGCTGGACGGTTCCGAAGGGGTCATCCACGAAAACAAATCCGCCCGAGACTCCACCTCCGCCCTCGAGGCTGATATCAAGCCCTGCGTCTGAACTTCCGAGGCTTCCCTGGTGAACCTCCACCGCCACGGTGTTGACCCCCGCGACCAGCAAACCTGCTACATTCAGTTCCACATCATTATAGATGGATTCATTCCCTCCCTCCGCGAGGGTGTTCGAGTTGATCTCACCGTCGGGCATGTAGAGCGATCCTGCCTCTGTGCCGTTGATGTAGATCACGCACCCGTCGTCGACAGCGAGTCTGGCAATCCAGTTCTCGACCACCGCCTCCTCCGCCGTCAGTGTGAAGGTGTTCCGAAAAAGGTAGGTTGTGACAATGTTCTGACCGTTCGGGCCCTCCCCGATCCCTTCGAGGAGATTCCCGGTGTCCGCGGGAAACACCTCCACGGTGCCTCCCTGCAAGGGCAACGGAGCGGATCTCCAAGGTCCGACCGTGGAAGAAGCCACCTCGAAGCCCTCACTGTTCCATGCCCGACCAGCGCCGTCCACCGGATAGACGTCATCCGCGCCGAGTTGGTTCTCCATCCGGTCAAGATAATCCCAGTCGCCGTCGAACACTGGCACTACCGTTCCCTGATCATCGTCGAAGTCAGCCGATATGACAGGGCCCGCCAACGTGTTCAGGACGACATCCTCGGCTGCATTATACTGATCATCCACAGCCTCCGGGATTGCGAGGGCCGTACCTGCGAGCAGCGAGGCGAAAAGCACCAAACCGCCCCGAGGAGTCGTCAGCGGTTCGAAGGGGGGCGGCGAGGAGTTCTCCATCTAGTTACAGTGGGGGCTGGACGATCTTCCGATCGGTCCGGACTGTGGCCCGCATATTAGCCCCGCACCCATCCCCCGGTCAACACGCGGGAATCCATCTCCCTTCTCCCAGGTCACAACCCACTCGAGAATTCGCTCAACCGCTCCCCCGCCCGGGTTACCAGTTTCACGATCTCGGTTTCCTTTCCGGTCTCGAGGCGGCATGGGGCTGTCGAAGCAGGAAGACCGCGGGGTGGTGGCCCTGCTCTCCCTTCATTCAGAGAGGCACCATTTCCCGGACCTTCCTCTCCGTCGCATCGGACACCAGATCGGCGTCATTCCTATTTCACCATGCTCAGGCGGACACTCGTCCAGCTCCCATGCTCCACAATGTTTTTCCCCGTTCAGATTTTTCCCTGTTCTTCCGCAGACCCCTTGCCAAAGGTAAGCCCGTAAGATGCCCGAGTTTAACACCATCGCCCTCGTCCTCCTGGTTGCCCTGCTGCTTCTCTGGAATCTCGATTTCTTTGCAACCCTCCTCAATCTGGGCTCCCTCAAACCGGAACTTCCCGAGGAGTTCACCAGCGTGTACGACGCTGAGAAGTATGCGAAGTCACAGGATTACACGCGGGCTCATTCCAGGTTCGGGATCATTTCCTCCATCGTTTCTCTGACCATCCTCTTGAGCTTCTGGTTCTTCGGCGGCTTCGGCTGGCTGGATTCTTGGACACGCTCGTTCGGTTGGGGAGAGGTCTCTACCGGCCTTCTCTTCGTCTTCGCACTCCTCTTGGGGAACTACCTCTGCAACCTCCCTTTCACCATCTACGACACCTTTGTTCTCGAGGAGCGCTTCGGCTTCAACAAGACCACGCGCCGGACCTTCGCCATAGACCAGTGCAAGTCTGTCCTGCTCATGACCCTTATCGGCATCCCTCTCCTCGCCGGCATCCTGCTCATCTTTCATCACGTCCCGGGCGCGTGGTTCTGGGCGTGGCTCACATTCAGCGGCTTCGTCCTGGCCCTCACCTATCTCGCGCCCTCGATCATCATGCCCCTTTTCAACAAGTTCGAACCGATGCAGGACGGCGAACTCAAGGAGGCGATTTACCAGATGGCCAGGGAGTGCGCATTCCCGTTGACCGAAATCACCGTCATGGACGGCTCCCGACGTTCTGCCAAATCCAACGCTTTCTTCATGGGCTTTGGGAAAAACAAGAAAATCGCCCTCTACGATACCCTTGTTGAGAATCACTCCACCGAAGAGCTTGTTGCCGTCCTTGCGCACGAAATCGGCCACTTCAAACGCAAACACATCATCCAGCGCATCGCGCTTTCCATCCTGCAGTTCGGCATCCTTTTCTACCTGCTCGGTCATATCGTCAACCCGGAGAGCATGTTTGCCCAGAATCTCTTCGCCGCCTTCGGGATACCGGCGGAACACATCTCTCCACACGTCGGGCTCATCTTCTTCAGCATTCTCTTCAGCCCCGTAAGCCGCTGCCTTGGCATTCTTCTCAATGCATGGTCCCGCAAGCACGAGTTCGAGGCCGATGCCTATGCCGCAGAGGCGCAGAAGACACCCGACCATCTCATTACCGCGCTGAAGAAACTTTCCGCCGATAATCTCTCCAACCTGACCCCCCACCCCCTGCGGGTCACCCTCGACTACTCACACCCGCCCGTTCTCACT
>CAWWCX010000119.1:0-9987 GCA_963935445.1 uncultured Roseibacillus sp. | reverse complement strand
GTCAGCTGGAAATCGTCGATGTAGTAGCCTCCGAAGAACTGCCCTGCGAACTCATCGCTGATCAACCGGAACTCGAACTTCACCTGCTGCCCCAGCACAGATGCCGGAACCGGGAAGCTCTCCGCTTCCCACTGGAACGGAAAACCGTTGATGCCGGTTTCAATCTCGGCCAGCAGGGCATCATCGGCCGCACTGACCACCGAAATTGTCGCAAAGCTCGTTCCGAAGTCCTCAATGTCCCGATACTGCGCGAAACTGAGGGTCGCCCCTCCCACTCCGGTCAGGTCGATCGCAGGTGAACGCAACCAGACGTTGGCTCCCGGCTGGTAATCGTCCGCGAGGTTTGTTCCTGCACAGTTATCACCACCATTGGACTGAGCCGGGCCGGAAGCCGCGGTCGGCATACCGATCTCCCACGCGGTGCCCACTGCCCCATCCGAACCCGAGGTCCATCCCGGGGCCCCATCCTCAAAATCTTCCAGCAGCAGAGTCGTGGGAGGCTTGGGGAATTCCTCAATCACAAAGAAGCGCTTCTCTTCCGGCGGCACTGGAACCGTAAGCGTATTGAGATCAGGCGTGGCCTCGAGGTCCTGGTGCCCCTCAAAAACAGGCCACCCTGCCGGATCCCCATCATTCGCGGGATCCACTGAACTGCGCAGGTTGTACAGCTTGCCGAACTGGCTCGGCCACTTGATTTCGAGCTCCCCTCCTGCGAGGTCGATATCGAGCTGAAGCTTGCTGCTACCCGACAGTCCGAAGGCACTGAAGTCCCCATCCATGATCGCCTGGATCTGCGGCTCCCCAAGCGCTCCGTTGAAGAGCGCCACATCGTCCAGATAGCCGTCAAGAGTAGTGAAAAAGTCGGCCCGTGATCCGATGTAGAGTGGGTTGGTATTCAAAAGCTGACCGAAGGCCGGTCCTGACGCCGTGCTGGTAGCCACTCCATTGAGATAGTAGGTGTAGTTGTTTTCCTTGTCATGGGTCACCGCAACGTGGCTCCACTCTGCCACCGCGGGCCCGGTGACACTGGAATCGTTCAGCGTAACAGTGCTATTCGCGTTCGGCCCCGGCTCGTAAAGCCACTGCAGCGTCTGGCTCGCATTGTTCTGCAGCCGCAGCTCATAATTCCCTGCGTGGTTGGCTGCACTGTTATTGCTGGGATTCTTGGCGAGAATGGCGCCCCATCCCGTTGCTGCCGGTTTCACCCAGGCCGCAATCGTGATCCCCTCGGCCAGGTCCAGGGAAGCATCATGGGGGACAAGGACATGCTGCGTCCCTCCCGCCACTCGCAGGGATTCTCCACCACCGAGCGCATCCGGGACGTCATCACTGAGGAGCGCTCCGTCCACCAACTCACCGTGGTTTTCCAGGCCGGAGGAATCGTCCGCGTTGCCTTCAAATCGCCACAGGCCAACCAATTGCACGGGCGGATAGTCATTGGAATCGGTAGGGTCTGTTCCGAAAGAAACCTCCGCCTGGTCACTCGTGCCGTCCCCATCAGTATCCACCACAGTCGGGTCGCTCCCGGTATCGGCAGCACTCAGGAACGTGTTCGTATTGCTCTCCACCCCATCGCTCAGGGCGTCTCCATCACTGTCTGGATTAGTCGGGTCGGTTGCCGGACGAGCTCCCGCTCCCGCAAGCTCGTCGCCATCAAGCAAGGTATCGTCATCACTGTCGCCGTCCGTGGGATCCAGATTTGGAAACTGGCCCGCGAGGTTGAATTCTTCCAGATCAGTTAACCCGTCATTGTCCGCATCGACGTCGCCCAACCCGGAGAGTTCGGTCAAATCTACCGCCCATTGCAGCTCGTACTCATCTGGCAGGCCGTCCCCGTCGGAATCCGCACTCAGGGTCAGCGTGAAGGAAGCGGATCCTGTTTCGCCAGACGGGGCTCCGGTGGCTTCTATGCGCACCGCGAACGTTGTCCCATCGGCATCGGCTCCGAAGTCATGTGTTCCCGCCTGAAGCTCCCCGCCCACAATCTGGAACTTCCCATTGTCGGCATCCCCGTCGCCCGCCACCAACGCGTAGGTATAGGTATCATCCGGATTCCCGGGATCGGACGTCGAAATCGTTGAGACTGCGTCGCCCTCGCTGATCGAGGAGGAGAACTCCAGCGGGGTCAGGCTCACTGCCGGTCCCGCGAAAACGGGTCCCACAGCAAGCTGGGCAACCTCCGGACCTGAGAGGGCCCGGTTCCAGAGGCCCACCTCATCCAGATGGCCGTTAATGGTGGTAAAGAGATCCGCCCGGGTCCCGAGGTAGAGAGGGTTGTTATTGGTCAGCGTCCCGAAGGTTGGCCCTGTTCCGCTACCGACGGACTGTCCGTTGAGATAGTAAGTGTAGTTGCCGCCACTGTCATGAGTCAGGGCGACGTGATTCCATTGTCCGACCGTCGGTCCAACGCCAGGGGCCGTAAGAGTCACCGTCGAGTTGATCCCCGGTCCCTGTTCGTAGAGCCACTGCACCGATTGATTCGCATTGGCCTGCAAGCGTAGCTCGTAATTGCCCGCCTGGTTAGCACCGCCGCCGTCGCTGGGGCTCTTCGCCAGGATGGCGCCCCATCCCGTTCCCGCCGGTTTGACCCACGCCGCGATCGTGATGGCCTCGGTGATGTCGAGGGAAGCGTCATGAGGAACGAGAGCGTGTTGCGTTCCTCCTCCAACCCGAAGGGACTGCCCGTTCCCGAGGGCCGCCGGAACGTCCGCGTCGAGGGAGGCCCCATTAACGAGAGTTGCATCATTCCCGTTTCCTGAGGAGTCGGTGGTATCACCATTGAAGCTCCAGAGGCCCACCAACCCATTCGTGACCTGGGCGTGGCTCAGGGGCATGGCCACGGCCATCACCAGCAGGGTCAGGGCGGTTCGAGAGGCGATGCCCCCCATGCGAGAGAAGCAAAAGGCGAATTTCATGATCGTAGTTGGGTCTGTTTCTAAGAAAAACCCTGCCAGCGTCGGACGCGGGCAGGGTCAACATTCAGATTCGTGGTGTCGCTGCTACCGGCGACGGCGGAAGGCGAGACCGGCGAGACCGACCAGACCGAGAAGGGCGGACGAAGGCTCGGGAATACCGTTGGCGAAAATGTCGGCAACCTCCCCGCCGGTGAGGGCTCCGTCCCAGATCGAGATCTCGTCGAGATCACCCGTAAATGTCGTAAAGAGGTCCGCCCGGCTACCCAGATAAAGCGGGTTGGCATTGGTCAGGGTCCCAAAGGTCGGCCCTGTTCCACTACTGACGGACGCTCCGTTGAGATAGTAGGTGAAGTTCCCCCCGCTGTCATGAGTAAGCGCGATATGACTCCATTGTCCGACCGCCGGTCCCGCACCGGGGGCCGTGAGAGTTACCGTCGAGTTGATCCCCGGTCCCTGTTCGTAAAGCCACTGCACGGATTGATTCGCGTTGGCTTGCAAGCGCAGCTCGTAATTGCCCGCATGATTGGCACCGCCGCCATCACTGGGGCTCTTGGCCACTATACCTCCCCAACCAGTCCCCGAGGGTCTTACCCACGCCGTGATGGTGATCTCACTTGTCAGCGTGAGCGATGGGTCATGCGGAACCAGCACATGCTGAGTGCCACCTCCCAAGCTGAGCGACTGGCTACCAGCCGTGGCATTGGCTACTGCGGCCGAAACTCCTGCCCCGTTCTGGAAAGTTCCGTTATTGCCGTTGCCCGAGCTGTCGCTTGCTGTTCCATCATCGAAGTTCCACCAGCCGACCAAATTGGCGGCATCGGAGAGGCTGGCCACTCCAAAAAGGATGGCGGCTGGGAGGAGAAATTTTTTCATCGGCACTAGAAGGAAGGAACTTCGCAGCGGGGCAGTGAGCCAAAAATGGACCAGCCAAGTCAACAGCAAACTACTGATTCTGTTTACCTTAGCGGCCCGAAATCTACTTCAGAAACCCTGACATCCTGCCCCCCGCGACCTTCTACCTGGGGACCCGGTTGAGTAAAATCTGGACCGGCCCGTTATTCACCGCCACCGCCACGTCTTGCTTCCCGTCTCCGTCCAGATCGACCACCACCGCCTTGCGGGCATCCCCCGGGAGTGCAATCCCACTCGTCTTGGGCCAGATCTCACGAAAAGAACCCTCTCCGTCCCCCAGCAGGAGCGCGCCCAACCCTCCCGCCATCCTCCCGGTCTCCCGCTGCGGGCCGTAGAAATTCTGGGAGACGTAGAGATCCGGAATCCCATCCGAATCCGCGTGGAAGAAGGCCATCCCGAAAGAGGGAGCGAGCTGGGCCAGCTCAGGAAGGGCCCGGAAGCGGAATTTCCCCGTGCCGTCATTCAGGAGCAACCCGCTCGCCAGCTCGTTGGCCTCCAGGCGCAGGGACTCGTCAAGCCGGGGCTGGCTGTAAATCCCGACCAGATCTGAAATCGCGAACTCGTGGAAGGTGGCAAACTTTTCCCGGATGAAGGGCATCGCTCCGCTCGAACAGCTCCGGCCCCGGTTCGGGACAATCCGGTCCCCGTCGGGATGAGCCTCCACGCAGTGCATCGCACCGTCGCCCTCAAAATCCCCGTAGTAGAGGAATTGTGGTTTGCTGCTGGACACGTGATACTTCGTGTTGAGCCCGAAATTCCCGACCGCATAGTCCTGGTCGCCATCCCCATCGACATCCGCGGCGGTCAGGCAGTTCCACCATCCCAGCCGATCAGCCAGCCCGGCCTCAACCGTCGCTTCCACCAGTTTCCCCCCCCCGTTGCGCAGGTAACGGACCGGTCCGTATTCCGTTGCAACCAGGAGATCCGCATCCCCATCCCCATCCGCATCAGACCAGAGCGCATCGGTAACCATCCCAAGTTCAACGAGGGCGGCATCTTCCGAGTCCGTGAAGATCGCCTTGCCGTCGTTGATCAGAAGCCGGCTGCGTTCCGAGGTGGGATAGTGGCCCGGCACAACCCGCGCTCCCACGAACAGATCGAGATCGCCATCTCCGTCGACATCACCCGGAGTCACGCAGCTACCGCTGAATTTCATGTTCGGCATTGTTCCCGCCGGCGCCGCCTCCAGCTCTCCTCCACGATTCAGGTAGAGCCGGTCCTGCAGGGCCGCCGACCCCACCGGGCTCTCCACGCCCCCGGCCACCACATAGAGATCGAGATCACCATCCCCATCCGCATCAAAGAACGCTGCATCCACATCCTCCGACCGCGTCGTCCCCTCGAATAGGTCCTTTTGCACCTGCTTCAAACTGCGAGGCTCCGGTTGCATCCAGAGCTGGGCCGGGCTTCCCGCCGCGCCTCCCAGGAAAAAGTCCTGCCGCCCGTCCCCGTCGAGGTCCCCACAGGCCAGAGCCGGCCCTTCCAGGGAAAGCTTGTTCGGAAGCAGTGGCTGAATCGCAAAATCATCATACACGCGTTCCTTGTGCCTCGCGCTGGTCGCCAGCATTCCAAACCAGGGCTTGGACGGCTCCGGCACGACCGCCGGGAGGTCCTCAGGCTCGGCGACAGTATACCGGAAGCCTGCGTCCAGGTCCCTGAGCTGCTGCTCCACCCCGGAGGGCCACCGAATATTTACTTCCACGATTTTTTGCTCTTCCCCCAGGCCAAAGACAGCTTCTGCCGGATCACTCCCCAGGTAACCGCGCACCGGCTGCACAAGCCGCACCTGCGGCCCAGCGGCCGTGACAAGCCGGACCTCCGCTCCCAGGGCGCTCCGGTTCGAGGTTCGACCCTGCAAGGACACTACCAGCCGTTCCCCTTCCACACTGGAATTACGGAACACCCCGGGGGCCTCCTCAAAGTTGCTCACCACCAGGTCGAGATCGCCATCCCCATCAAGATCTCCCACCGCGGCCCCGAAGCTGGTGGTCTCCTCCGTGATGCCCCACTCCCTCGACACCTCGCGGAAGGCCAACCCCTCTCCCTCCTGCTGGAACGCCAGGTTGCGCTCCCTGAGCGGAGGATACTCACTCCACTGGTTCACGCCGGTCTCGCCCGCAATCTTCTTCAGCTTGGCGCGCAGGTCGGAATTGAAATAGTCACGCGTCATCCCGTTCGAAAAGAAGACGTCATTACGGCCGTCGCAGTCGAAGTCCGCGATCTTCACCGCCCACGTCCAGTCCGTACTGGCGAGACCCGCAACATGCGCCACCTCGAGGAAACGGGAGGTGCCGGTGTTGAGATAGACCGCATTGCGCATGTATTGCCTTGGCAGGGGCAACTCAAGGAACCAGCCCATCTCGTCCATGTCCCCCATGTTCATCTTCTGCTTGTAGTGGGTGGTGGCCGCCATGTCGGAGGCGATCAGGTCGAGCCGCCCGTCTCCGTTCAGGTCCCCGGCATCGCTTCCCATCGAGAACCACGGCGTGCTTGGCACCGTCTCATGAATGACATCGGAAAAGGTGCCGTCCCTGTTGTTCCGGTAGAGGTGGTCGGGCCCCTCAAAGTCATTGGCCACGTAGAGGTCGATCCAGCCATCCTCATTGTAATCCCACCACGTCGCGGAGAGTCCCTGGAAGTAGCCGCGGATGCCCACGCTCTCCCCCGTGTCCACAAAAGTGCCTCCCTCATTGCGATAGAGGATGTCACGTTGGCCCGCGTCAAACTGGTGCAGCGTTCCATCCGGCTTCACCATCGCCGAAACCTCGCTCTCGTAGGGCTCCGGGGTAATCACATGCCCGCTCGGCAGCAACTTGAAATCGAGCTGCTCCGGACGCTCGCCCCCGAACTGACGGTTGGTCAGCAGGTAGGCATCGAGGTCACCATCGCGATCGTAGTCGGCGAAGCTCATCATGAGGCTCGCCCCGGCATAGCGCAGACCAAACTCCTCTCCCCGCTCCTTGAACACGCCTCTGCCATTGTTCACGAAGAGCTGGTTGGGCGATCGGTAGCCGCAGACATACAGGTCCAGGTAGCCGTCACCCTGGATATCCACGAACGACGCGCTGATCGACCAGTGATCGTTCAATGCCTGGGCAAGGCCAACCCGCTCGGTAATATCCTCGAACTTGAACGATCCGAGGTTGCGGTAGAGACGGGATCCACCATGCGGCCGCGTCAGGAAAAGGTCGGGCAAACCGTCGTTGTCCACGTCACCCAGAGCCACCCCCCCGCCTGCAAAGGAAGTAGCAATGCGGTCGTTCTCGGCCTCCGCAGGATCCCAACGGTGTATGAAATCGAGGCCGGACTCCTCCGGTGCGACGCGGGAAAACAAGGTGGCTGCACCGCCCACTCGCTCAAGGAGGGGTTGCCGGGAAACCTCCCCCGGCTTCAGCGCTTCCGGCGCCCTTACCTCAATCCCGGGCGGCTCAAAAGCCCCGGTCTGGCGGCCCCCGCGATCGCCATTTTTTTCGCAGCCTGCCGCCAGCAAGGCACAGAATACGACAAGGAAGCCCCGAGACACGGAGATCATAAGAACAAAATCCCGAAAGACTGGCAAGTTGACCCGTATCTCTGACCAAATATCCCTGTTTTTACTTCTTCAGTGGCCACTTTTTGCTCATTCTGATAGCTCGTGTCCACCCAGCTACCAGCACGGCGGGGCAGCCTCTATCGCAGGCTCGTCATCCCACTCTCCGCCTTCGTCCTCCTCGCCTCCCTCGGGCTGGCAATCTGGATTTCTTCCCTCCACCGGCGCGAATCGATGCGGCGCTTCGAGCAGACCGCCGCCCGCAACGCAGGGTTCATGGTCGCGGAAGTCCCCCTTCCGCGCACCGACGAGATGGCCCGGAAGCTCTCGTCCGTTCTCGAGGTCAATGTGGCCTTCTATCTCGCCAACGGTAGCATCGCCCGCTCGTCCCTCCAGGGTTGGCCGGACAATCTCGAGAGCATTCTCAAGGAGCACGCAGGCAGCGCAACCATCGCCATTCAGGTCGATGGCCATGACCTCGCCCTCACCCCCCTCGCCGGGTCGGAAGACTACTTCGTCCTCGTCCGCGAAAAAGAAGGAGGACTCACCGGCCTGGGCGGCTGGGTCCTCGCTCCCACCCTCGTCCTGACCGCCGCCTTCGGCTGCCTCGTTTTCCTCCTCGCCCATCGCATCGTAAGGCCCCTCACCGCTCTCACAGGATGGCTTCCCAATCTCAAGCACGATGAGGAACCGGCCGAACCAATCCCCGGCTTCCTGTCCGAGCGCAGCGACGAGCTCGGACAACTCGCCCGCTCCCTGCAGGAAACCCATCAATCACTCCTCCGTGAACAGAAGCTGCGCCACCAGTCCGAGCGCCTCGCGACACTGGGGCGCATCGCCACCAGTCTTGCTCACGAAATTCGCAATCCCGCCGCGGCCATCCGCATGCACGCCGACCTCCTCGCCCTGCAGGGCAGCACCAACGATTCCGAGTCCCTCTCCCTCATCCGAGAGGAGGTCGAACGAATCACCGATCTGGTCAACCAGTGGCTCTTCGTTGCCCGCGCGGCTCCACCGGAGCGAAAACCCCACCAGCTCTGGGAGATGCTCGAGGCCGTCGCCCGCCGTCAGCAACCGGCCCTCCTCCACGCGGGCTCCCATCTCACCTCCTCCCGGGACGGCCCCTCCCTCATCGCCTGCGACAAGCTCCGTATCGAGCAGGTGCTCCGCAACCTGATCGTCAATGCCAGCCACGCCATGCCGGACGGAGGAGAGATCATCGCCGAGATCAAGACAGGCGCATCCCGGGTCGAGCTCACCATTCGCGATGAGGGAAAGGGCTTCAGCCAGGAAGCTCTCGATCGCTTCGGCGAACCGTTTTTTTCGGAGCGCGAAGGGGGAATGGGCCTCGGCCTCACCCTCGCCCGCGAAGTCGTGCAGGCCCACGAGGGAACGATCTCCGCCCGGAACTCTCCCGGGGGAGGCGCGGTAGTCACCGTCTCTCTCCCCCGCCACGTCCCCCCCGGAGAGAGCCCTCGAACACAAGAAGGAACAGCACAACCGCAGCCATGAAACTCCCTCGCGTTCTCATCGTCGAAGACGAACACGCCCTCGCCCTTGCCCTCGCTGCTGCCGTCCGACAGGGCAGTGCCGAGGGAGACCTCGCGCCCACCGCCGCCCAGGCCCGCAAACAGCTCAACTCCAATACCAAGTATGAGGCCATGATTCTCGACATTGGGCTGCCCGACCAGAACGGTCTCGAATTCCTGGAGTCTCTCCCGGAAGACGTTCGCCCCCCCACCATTGTGATCACCGCGCACGGTGAAATCCAGAATACCATCGCCGCCCGTAAACTGGGAGTAATCGATTTTCTCACCAAGCCTCTCGATTTCGACGAATTTCAATCCGTCCTCCGCCGCGTCATCAAACCTCAGCGCGGCAAGCTCGACCCTTCGTCCCCCGCGCCCGAGACGGTCGCCTTCGTGGGAGCCGCCCCAAGCATGCGCCCCGTCTTCCAGCAGATCGCCCACTCCTGCGCCTCGGACGATCCCGTTCTCGTCCGGGGTGACACCGGAACAGGCAAGTCCCACGCCGCCCGGCTCATTCAGAGCAACAGCCTGCGCAAGGGCCCGGCCGGGACGCTCGTCATCGGCCCCACTACCACGACCGGGGAGCTCAATGATGCCCTCCAGCAAGCCGCCGGCGGGGTCCTCATTCTCGAGGAAGTGGCTTCCCTCAGCCCGGAGGGGCAGGCCGAGCTCGTGCGACAGATCGAAGCGGGCTCCGAAGGGCGCTTCCCCCGCCTCATCGCTACAACTCACGAGGACCTGCGCGAGCTCGTCAGCAGCGAGAGTTTTCGGAGCGATCTTTTCTATCGTCTCCAGGTCCTTGAGGTGCGCCTTCCTTCCCTGGCCTCCCGCATGGAGGACCTGCCCGCCCTCGTCTCCTACTTCATCGGCCAGCTTATCCCGGAACGCAACGTCAGCATCACCGAGGGTGCCCTCGCCCGCCTCATGTCCCACGACTGGCCGGGAAACCTCCGGGAACTGCACAACTCGATCTCCTTCGCGCTCACCGTCAACACCGGGGCCGCCGCGATCGAGAAGAACGACCTCCCCACCCACCTGCAGCAGGACGGCCCCCTTCCCTGTCTCTTATACACATCTCCGAGCCCACGAGACCGTACTAGAT